>NZ_JAOECN010000019.1:0-103935 GCF_029836855.1 Pseudomonas sp. GD04058 | reverse complement strand
GCTCTTCAGATAATGGTTACTGCCGCACCAACCGCCGGTTATCCACCTCGACCGGCCCCATGCTCCGGTACGGATTGATATCCAGCCCGCCGCGCCGCACATAGCGCGCATACACGGTCAGGTGCTCGGGATCGAGCAGGCGCTTGAGGTCCAGCCAGATCCGCTCCACGCATTGCTCATGGAAATCCGCATGCTGGCGGAAGCTGACCAGATAGCCCAGCAGACTCGCCGCATCCAGCTCCGGCCCACGGTATTCCACCACCACGCTGCCCCAGTCCGGCTGGCCGGTGACCGGGCAGTTGGATTTCAGCAGGTGGCTGTGCAGAACCTGCTCGACCGGCTTGTCCCGGTTGCAGCGCAGCAGTTCCGGCTGCGGCTGCTCATAGTTGCTGATGCTGACATCAAGGTCGTCGATGCACTGCCCCGGCAGGCTCGTTACGCCCTCCCCAGACACTTCACCCAGGCTGCGGATGCGCACGCCCACAGGCTTGCCGGCGGCGGCACTGAGGTCTTTCACCAGGCACGCCTGCAACGCCTCGGTGGAGTCGAATGGCGTCTGGTTCAACGAATTGAGATACAACTTGAACGACTTGGACTCGATGATGTTCGGCGAGTCGGCAGGAATGGCGAACTCGCCGATGGCCACCACCGGCTTGCCCGAAGGCAGCAGCCAGGACAGCTCGAAGCAGTTCCAGAAGTCGACGCCCTGCCACGGCAGGTTGTCGCCGCTGACGCCCAGCTCCGCCCACTTCGCCAGGCGCGGGATGGGAAACAGCAGGGACGGAGTGTAGGTGGAGACGTATTCGCTGGATTTACCCAGCGGAGAGTGTTCTGCAGCGGGGTGCATGGCTCAAACCTGAAGGACGAAATTGCCGTAGTTTATCGGGTTTGAGCCATGGATGGCTCACCGGGCGATATTCAGCGTGCCGACCATCCCCGCCTGATAGTGGCCAGGCACGTTGCAAGCGAACTCGATGGGCGCGGAATTGCTGAACGTCCAGGTCAGTTCCCCACGTTGTCCGGGCTGGACCAGAACCGTGTTGGGGTCGTCGTGCTGCATGCCGTGGTTCATATCGCCGTGGCCCATTTTCGAGTGATCCATCTGCGCCATGGCGAGCATTTCCTTCTGGTGCGCCGTATGCATCGCCGTATCGCCGAGGTTGAACTCATGAGCCACCTGCCCTTTGTTGATCACTACGAAACGCACGGTTTCGCCGGCCTTGACCTCCAGGGTACGCGGCTCGAAGTACATGTCTCCCAGGGTTACCTCGACGGTCCGGGTCGCCTTGGCCGCCGGGGCTGGCTGGCCGAAGGCGAACCCCTGGCCTGGCGCGGCCAGGGCCGGCAGGCTGAGCAAGGTAAGCAGGACGGTGGTGAGTGCGCGCTTCATCGGGGTACCTCGTTGCGAACGGTTCAGGGTGCCATGGTGCAAAAACCGCGCTGGCATCGACCTGACGAAAAGATTACAACTTTGTCAGCTTCACCCTGCTCCTTTGCCGGACAGGTATAACGTCACCGTCACCCCGAGCCGAGCCCCCCAATGAAACTGCTGATCGTCGAAGACCAGGCCAAGACCGGCCAGTACCTGCGCCAGGGCCTCAGCGAGGCCGGGTTCAGCACGGAACTGGCCAGCGACGGCGAAACCGGCCAGTTCATGGCCCTGACCGGCGACTACGATCTGCTGATTCTCGATGTAATGCTGCCTGGCCGCGACGGCTGGCAGATTCTCCAGGCGGTGCGCGACGCCGGCCACAGCGTGCCGGTGCTGTTCCTCACCGCCCGGGATGCCGTCGAGGACCGCGTCCACGGCCTGGAACTGGGTGCCGACGATTACCTGGTCAAGCCATTTGCCTTTTCCGAGCTGCTGGCCCGGGTCCGCACCCTGCTGCGCCGCGGCAGCAATCCGGCGCAGGAAACCACCCTCGGCCTGGCCGACCTGCGCCTGGACCTGATCCGCCGTCGCGTTGAACGCGCCGGCCAGCGCCTGGACCTGACCGCCAAGGAATTCGCTTTGCTCGAACTGCTCCTGCGCCGCCAGGGCGAAGTGCTGCCCAAGTCGCTGATCGCCTCGCAGGTCTGGGACATGAATTTCGACAGCGACACCAACGTCATCGAAGTGGCGATCCGCCGTCTGCGCCTGAAAATCGACGACGCCCACGAGAACAAGCTGATCCATACGGTGCGCGGCATGGGTTATGTGCTGGAAGAGCGTCGAGCCTGATGCCCCGCCTGTCCCTCGGCGTACGCCTGGCCCTGCTGTTCGCTGCCTGCACGGCGGTGGTTTCGTTGTTGGCGGGCATACTGTTCAGCCGTGCCAGCGAGGCGCATTTCGTCGAGCTGGACCAGCAATTGCTGAACAGCCGCCTGCCAGTGCTGCAACGGATCCTTGAAGGTGTCGATAGCCCCGCCGCCCTCGAATCCCGGCTTCCCGGGCTGAAGGAAGAACTGGCTCACCAGGCGGATCTCGCCCTGCGCCTGCAAGGCCCGGACGGCAGCCTGTGGTTCGCCAGCCGCAGCAACCTGCCCGACAGCCCGGGCACGCCAGGCCTCGCTACCCTGCACGCCGACCACAGCGATTACCGCAGCCTCGACGTGCAATTGCCGGATGCCCGACTGACCCTGTACCTCGATATCACCCACCACCAGCATTTCCTGCAGCGCATGCAGCACCTGATCTGGCTGACCGTCGGCCTCAGCGCCCTGGCCACTGCGCTGCTCGGCGCCTGGGCCGCGCGCAGCGGCCTGCGCCCCTTGCGCCGGATGGGCGAAGTGGCCGCCAGCGTGTCCGCACGCTCGCTGACCACGCGCCTTCCGGTCGAGCAAATGCCCGTGGAACTGGCGGAGCTGGCCGGCACCATGAACGCCATGCTCGAACGCCTGGACGACGCCTTCCAGCGCCTTTCAGCCTTCTCCGCGGATATCGCCCATGAGCTGCGCACGCCGCTGTCCAACCTGCTGACCCACACCCAGGTCACCCTGACCCGCCCGCGCAGCCTGGACGAATACCGGGAAGCCCTGCACGGCAACCTGGAAGAGCTGCAACGGATGGCGCAGATGGTCAACGACATGCTGTACCTGGCCAAGGCCGACCACGGCCTGCTGATGCCCAATCGCGAGCCGCTGGCGCTGCACGGGGAAGCGGATGCGTTGCTGGAGTATTACGGCGCGCTGGCCGAGGACACCGGGGTTGGCTTGAGCCGCACGGGAGAAGCGATCCTGGCCGGCGACCGGCATATGCTGCGGCGCGCCCTGTCCAACCTGCTGGACAATGCCCTGCGCTTCACCCCCGGCGATGGGGAGATCAGGATCAGTATCGAAGAATGCGACGGCGGGATTCACCTGGAAGTCGCCAATCGCGGCGAGCCAATCGACGCGGCGCTGTTGCCGCGCCTGTTCGACCGTTTCTACCGCGCCGATCCGGCACGCCGGGCCGGCAGCAGCGAGCATGCCGGGCTGGGCCTGGCCATCACCCAATCCATCGTCCGCGCCCATGGCGGCAGCATTCGCGCCGAATCGGCGCAGGGCTGGACCCGATTCATCATCGAGCTGCCCGCCGCCTGAACAGGCTTATTCGTAGCGCAGCGCCATCGCCGGCTCGACCTGCGAGGCACGCCAGGCCGGATAAATGGTGGCGAGGAAGCTCATCACCAGGCCGGCACTGCAGATTAGCACCACATCGCCCCATTGCAGTTCCGACGGCAGCGAACTGATGAAGTACACGTCGGAGGTGAAGATGTGCTGGCCGCTGACGCGCTCGATCCAGCCCACCACGTCGCTGACGTTCAGTGCCAGGGCCACGCCCAGCACGCCGCCGATCAGGGTGCCGACCACACCGATCAGGCTGCCCTGGACCATGAAGGTGCCCATGATCTGTCCCGGTGTGGCACCGATGGTGCGCAGGATCGCAATGTCGGCCCCCTTGTCGTTCACCACCATGATCAGGGTGGCGATGATGTTGAAGGCCGCCACCGCGATGATCATCAGCAGCAACAGGCCGATCATGGTCTTTTCCATCTTCATCGCGCTGAACAGGCTGCCCTGGGTGTGGGTCCAGTCGTCGGCACGATAGCCGTCGCCGAGGCTGCCGGCGATCGCGCCGGAAACCGCCGGCGCGGCGTACAGGTCCTTGATCTTCAGGCGCACGCTTTGCACCTGGTTCGGCTCCCAGCGCTGCATCTGCGCGGCATCGGCCATATGGATCATGGCCATGGACCCGTCCAGTTCGGCACCGACCTTGAAGATGCCGACCACGTTCAAGCGCTGCATGCGCGGCGTGATGCCACCCGGCTCGCTGCTCGCTTCCGGAACGATCAGGGTCAGCTTGTCACCGACATTGAGACGGAAGCGCCGCGCAGTGATTTCGCCAACGACCACGCCGAATTCGCCTGGCTTCAGGTCTTCAAGGCTGCCCTGGACGATGTGTTGGGTGACGATCGAGACCTTGCCTTCCTGGGCCGGGTCGATGCCACTGACCTGGATCGGCTGCATCGAACCCTTGTAGGAGAGCATGCCTTCCATCTCGGTGAAGGGTACCGCGGCGACTACCTCGGGATTCTTCAGGGCGGCCGCAGCCACCGGCTGCCAGTCATCCAGCGGCTTGGCGCCGATGATCATGGCGTGGGGCACCATGCCGAGAATGCGCGCGCTCATTTCGCGCTGGAAGCCGTTCATCACCGAGAGCACGGTGATCATCGCCAGCACGCCCAGGGACAGGCCGATCATCGAGGTCATGGAAATGAACGAGATGAAGTGGTTGCGGCGCTTGGCGCGGGTGTAGCGAGCGCCGATGAAAATGGACAAGGGTCTGAACATGAAGTGATGCACCCAGGCAAGGAAAACGACCAGGGCGCCCGGCTATGCCACGGGCGCCCGCCACGAGTCAGATCGACGCTTCAGATCGGAACCAGGTGGCCCTCTTCCAGGCGCAGCACGCGGTCCATCTGCCGGGCCAGGTTCAGGTCATGGGTCACCACCAGGAAGGCGGTCTGCGACGAGGTGCTCAATTCGCGCATCAGGTCCTGGATACCCTGGGCGGTGTGCTGGTCGAGGTTGCCGGTCGGCTCGTCGAGCATCACCAGGCCGGGACGGTTGACCAGCGCCCGGGCGATCGCCACGCGCTGGCGCTCGCCACCGGACAGCTCGGCCGGCTTGTGCCCCAGGCGATGACCGAGGCCGACGCGCTTGAGCAACGCCTCGGCACGCTCGCGGGCTTCGGGAATCGCGGTACGACCGATCAACAGCGGCATGCACACGTTCTCCAGCGCGGTGAACTCGGGCAGCAAGTGGTGGAACTGGTAGACGAAGCCCAGCGCGCGGTTGCGCAGCAGGCCGCGGGCACGTTCGCCAAGGGCGGACAGTTCCTCGCCGGCCAGCCACACGCTGCCCTGGCTCGGGGTATCGAGGCCACCCAGCAGGTTGAGCAAGGTGCTCTTGCCCGATCCGGAACTGCCGACGATGGCCACGCGCTCGCCGGGGAACAGTTCCAATTGCAGGTTCGACAGCACCTGCACCGACTCCGGGCCCTCGTCATAGGACTTGCCCAGGTTGCGGCAACTCAGTACGGCTTTATCACTCATGCCCAACTCACTCATAACGAAGCGCCTCCGCGGGCTGGGTGCGTGCCGCACGCCAGGCCGGATACAAGGTGGCGAGGAAACTCAGGACCAGCGCCGCGCCGCAGACCATCCATACGTCCTCGGCCATGATCCGGGACGGCAGGTAGTCGATGAAGTAGACGTCGGCGTTGAGGAATTTATGCCCGATCAGGGTTTCCAGACCGGCGATGGCGGCGCTGACATTCAGCGCCGCAAGAATGCCGACAACGGCACCGATGGCGGTACCGAGCACGCCGATGATGGTGCCCTGGACCATGAAAATCGCCATGATCTGTCGCGGCGTGGAGCCCAGGGTACGCAGGATGGCGATATCGCCGCGCTTGTCGTTCACCACCATGACCAGGGTGGAAATGATGTTGAACGCCGCCACCGCGACAATCAGCAGCAGGAGCAGGCCGATCATCGCCTTCTCCATGCGGATCGCCTGGTACAGGTTGCCGTAGCTGCGGGTCCAGTCGCGGGCGTAGAACTCCTGGTCGCCCAGTTGATGGGCAATGTTGTAGGCAATGCGCGGGGCCTGGAACAGGTCGTCGAACTTCAGGCGCAGGCCCTGGACCTGGTCCGGTTTCCAGCGATGCAGGCGCGAAAGGTCGGCGATGTTGGTCAGCCCCAGGAAGCCATCGATCTCGCCTGCGCCGACATGGAAGGTGCCGACCACGGTGAAGCGCTTCATGCGCGGGAACATGCCGGCCGGGGTCACGGTGACCTCGGGGGCGACGAAGGTCACCTTGTCGCCGATGCCGACACCCAGCCTGCTCGCGGCCTTGTCGCCGATCATGATGCCGAAGTCGCCGGGCGCCAGGTCTTCCAGCCGCCCCTGCCGGATAAAGTCGCCGATAATCGAAACCTTGCGCTCCTGCGCCGGGTCAACCCCATTGAGCAGGACCTTCTGTACCTTGCCGGCGTGGGTCAGCAGCCCCTGCATCTGGGTGAAGGGCGCGACATCGAGCACCGATGGATTCTGCTTTACTTGATCGGCAAGGGCTGGCCAGTCGGTCAGCGGTTGCCCGGTCTCGAGGGTCGCATGAGGGACCATGCCCAGGACCCGGGTACGCATCTCATGGTCGAAACCGTTCATGACCGAGAGCACCACGATCATCACCACCACGCCAAGGGCGAGGCCGATCATCGAGGTCAGGGAAATGAACGAGACGAAGTGGTTGCGACGCTTGGCACGGGTGTAGCGCGTGCCGATGTAGACGAAAAGAGGTCTGAACATGTCGGGGCTTGTTCGGATGAAAGAGGAACGTCCTTGTGGCGGGGGCAGGACAGCGGATTTACACTCAGACCACCGCCGTAACCATGGGTTCGCCATGTCGACATTAGATGAAGAAGATCGCCGCGAATACTACCGTATCGACGACAGGATCGCACTGGAAATTAGCCCGCTGAGCGCAGCGGAGGCCCTTGGCACGGACTTATTGCAAGATGATTCCCCGCTGTTCAATCTGCTCAGCGAACTGCACCTGAGCGAGTTCGAATCCCAGCACCTGCTGCGCCAGCTGAGCGAGAAGGACCGCACCCTCGCCGCCTTCCTCAAGGCCCAGAACAAACGCATCGACCTGCTCAGCGCGGTACTCGCGCAGACCTTGATCGGCGAGATCGGCGCACCGCAACCGGTAAAGCTCTCCGAAGGCGGGGTCGAGTTCAACAGCGCCGAGCCCTTCGAGCCCGGCAGCCGCGTCGCCCTCAAGATGGTGCTGATGCCCCGGGCTTCCGGCCTGCTCCTGCGCGGCAAGGTCACCCATTGCGCCAGGCGGGCCGACGGCAGCTACGAGCTGGGCTGCGAATTCATCGACATGAGCGATGCCCAGCGCCAGTTGCTCGCCCGCTATATCCTGCAACGACAGCAACAGCAACGCCGCCAGGCACTGGAACAGAACGCCCCACCGACTTCCTGATTTTCAGCTTTCGGTCTTTTCATTGAAGGAACAAACGTGACGCAGATCTACGGCCATCGCGGCGCCAAGGGCGAAGCCCCGGAAAACACCCTGACCAGCTTCCAGCAGTGCCTCGGGCACGGCGTGCGGCGCTGCGAACTGGACCTGCACCTGTCGGCCGACAACGAGCTGATGGTGATCCATGACCCGACCCTGAAACGCACCACCGGCCGCCGCGGCAAGGTGGTCGAGCATCCCGCCGCCGACCTGGTGACCTACGACGCGCGCAAGGGTGGTCCGGGCTGGGTGCAGCCCTGCCCTATCCCACGCCTCGAGGAACTGTTCGAGAAATGCCCGTTCGAGCACTGGCAACTGGAGGTCAAGAGCGCCTCGCGCACCCGTGCGGCAACCACCGTCCTGGCCATTCGCGAAATGGCCCAGCGCTTCGGCCTGCTGGACAAGGTGACCATCACCTCCAGCTCCCGCGAAGTACTGGGTGCCGCCCAGGAACTGGTCCCGGACATTTCCCGCGGGCTGGTGGCGGAATATGCCTGGCTCGACCCGCTGAAGGTCGCGCAGAACTACGGTTGCGAGCTGCTGGCATTGAACTGGACGCTGTGCAGCCCCGAGCGGCTGGTCAAGGCCCAGCGCCAGGGATTGCACGTGTCGGTGTGGACAGTCAACGAGCCGGCGCTGATGCGCCGACTCGCCGACTTCGGCGTGGACAGCCTGATTACAGACTTTCCCGGTTTGGCCACTGCCACCCTCGGGAATCGCTGAAATCGATCTCCCCGGCCGGCTCAGGCCACCGGCCGGAGCCGCTCAAAAAAGCCGGTTGAGGCCATCGTAGGCCGCCACCCGATAGGCTTCGGCCATGGTCGGGTAGTTGAAGGTGGTGTTGACGAAGTACTTCAGGGTATTGCGCTCACCCGGCTGATCCATGATGGCCTGGCCGATATGGACGATCTCCGACGCCTGGTAGCCGAAGCAGTGCACACCGAGGATCTGCAGGGTTTCACGGTGGAACAGGATCTTCAGCATGCCTTGCGGCTCGCCGGCGATCTGCGCTCGGGCCATGCTCTTGAAGAAGGCCTTGCCCACTTCGTAAGGCACCTTGGCCTGGGTCAGTTCCTGCTCGTTCTTGCCGATCGAGCTGATCTCGGGAATGGTGTAGATCCCGGTCGGCACGTCGTTGACGAAGCGCCAGCTGCCATTGTCGACGATGCTGCCGGCAGCGGAACGGCCTTGGTCGTGGGCGGCGCTGGCCAGGCTCGGCCAGCCGATCACGTCACCGGCGCCGTAGATGTTCGGCACCTGGGTACGGTAGGCCTCGTCCACTTCGATCTGTCCGCGGCTGTTGACCTTGATGCCGATGTTTTCCAACCCGAGCTTGTCGGTGTTGCCGGTGCGGCCGTTGCACCACAGCAAGGCGTCGGCCTTGATCTTCTTGCCCGACTTCAAGTGCAGGATCACCCCGTTGTCCAGGCCTTCGACGCGCTCGTACTCTTCGTTGTGGCGTACGGTGATGTTGTTGTTGCTGAAGTGATAGCTCAGGGCCTGGGAGATTTCCGAATCGAGGAAGCTCAGCAGCTGGCCACGGTTGTCCACCAGCTCCACCAGAACCCCCAGGCCGCTGAAGATCGACGCATATTCGCAACCGATCACACCGGCGCCGTAGACGATCAGCTTGCGCGGGGTGTGGCCGAGGCTGAGGATGGTGTCGCTATCGTAGATGCGCGGGTGGTGGAAATCGATATCGGCAGGGCGATAAGGGCGTGAGCCGGTGGCGATGATGATGTGCTTGGCCACCAGTTTCTCGACCACACCATTGGCACAGACCACTTCCACGGTCTGCTCGTCGGCGAAGCTGCCGGTGCCGACGAAGACGTCGACGCGGTTGCGCGCGTAGTAGCCGGTGCGCGAGGCGACCTGCTTGGAAATCACCTTCTCGGCGCTCTTGAGCACGTCGGGGAAGGAGAACCAGCGCGGTTCGCCAATGGCCCGGAACATCGGGTTGGTGTTGAACTGCATGATCTGGCGCACCGAGTGACGCAGGGCCTTGGACGGGATGGTGCCCAGATGGGTGCAGTTGCCGCCGACCTGACGACGGCTATCGACCATCGCCACCTTGCGTCCTGCCTTGGCGGCATTCATTGCCGCCCCTTCTCCTGCGGGGCCGGAACCCAGCACCACTACGTCGTAGTTGTAGACAGCCATGCGTACTCCTTCAGAACAGGCCCGGGCGCCACACCGGCGACCGGGGCATCATGGCGCACGGTTGGACGCCATGAAAAAATTCGGGTGCAGTCTAATCAAGCTTGAACGGCGCGCACATTAACCCTTGGTCGCGTCGTAGGCTATTTTTCTCTGCACTACATGCAAGACATTCATTCTTCGTTTTTACCTGCGTTCCTACCGACGATCCGCTCGAAGGCCGGGGTCACACGGGCGATAAAACCGCTATCGGCACGCATGACGAAAACCGCAGGCAGATTCTGTGCCACGGCGAATTCCCAACCCTGCTCCGGCCCGAGGATCAGCAACAGGGTCGAATAACCGTCGGCTACCAGCGCCGACGCCTCGAACACCGTGACCGCCGCCAGTGCATGGGCGATCGGCCTGCCGAGCCGGGCATCGAAGGTATGGGAAAAGCGCTGGCCATTTTCCTCGAAATAATTGCGGTAGTCACCCGAGGTGGACACTCCAAGCCCATCGATGCCGAGGATCTGCTCGGCGATCTGGCGGTCTTCCCGCGGCCACTCCAGGGCCACGCGCCAGGCGCTGCCATCGGACTTGCGGCCGACCGCCTTGAGTTCGCCGGTGACTTCCACCAGCAGGTCGTCGATGCCCAGCGCTTGCAGGCGTTCGACGATGCGATCGACACTGTAGCCGGCGGCGATACTGTTGAAGTCCAGCTCCAGGGCGATGTCCTTGCATAACTGCTGGCCTTCGATGCGCAGATGGCCCTGCCCCACGCGCTGGCGGACTTCGGCCAGGCGCTCGGCAGCGGGGACTTTTTCTTCGCGCGACTGGGGACCGAAGCCCCAGAGGTCCATCAGGGGTTCGACGCTGAGGTCGTAGGCGCCACCGCTTTCGCGCCAGAGGGTTTCGCCCAGGCGCACCAGCTTGAGCACATCGGCGGGCATCGGCTGGCAACTGTTGGCGGGCAGGCGGTTGAAGCGGGCGACTTCGGAGTCGCTGCGGTAGGTGGAGAAATGCTGGTCGATCTCGGCGAGGATGCTTTCGATCTCCTTCTTGACCTGGCCGGCGTCCGGGCCCGAGGCGGGCGGGACGTATTGCACGGTCCAGGTGCTGCCCATGGTGGGGCCGGTGAGGCGCTCGACCGGGTCAGGTTTGCTGCAAGCTGTAAGGGCAAGGGCACAGAGGATGCTCAGGGCTGTTTTCAAATGCTCCTCCTGTAGCAATCTTCAGGGCCTCATCGCTGGCAAGCCAGCTCCCACAGGTATCGTGTGCACCGCTAAATTTGTAGGAGTCATCAACCACAACACAGGCCTGCATGCCTGCCTCCACTGGAGCTGTACACACCGAACCCTGTGGGAGCTGGCTTGCCAGCGATGAGGCCCTGAAGCATAAAACAAAACGCCAAAAAAAACGGGAACCCGCAGGCTCCCGTTCCTTTTCAACGCACCAGCAAGCTTAGCGCGGGAACGCAGGCGGGTTCACACCGGCCATGTCTTCCATCACGCGCACGACCTGGCAGCTGTAACCGAATTCGTTGTCGTACCAGACGTACAGGACAACACGGTTTTCGTTGCAGATGGTGGCTTCGGCGTCGACCACACCGGCGTGACGCGAACCGACGAAGTCGGTCGATACCACTTCCTGGCTGCTCACGTAGTCGATCTGCTTGTGCAGCTCGGAATGCATGGCGGTCTGGCGCAGGTACTCGTTCAGCTCTTCGCGAGTCGTGGCCTTTTCCAGGTTCAGGTTGAGGATCGCCATGGAGACGTTCGGCGTCGGAACGCGGATGGCGTTGCCGGTCAGTTTGCCCTTCAGCACTGGCAGTGCCTTGGCGGCTGCGGTGGCGGCGCCGGTCTCGGTGATGACCATGTTCAGCGGCGCGGCACGACCGCGACGGCTGCCCTTGTGGAAGTTGTCGATCAGGTTCTGGTCGTTGGTGAACGAGTGAACGGTTTCGACGTGGCCGTTGACGATGCCGTACTGGTCATTCAGCGCCTTCAGCACCGGCACGATGGCATTGGTGGTGCAGGAAGCGGCGGAGATGATCTTGTCGTCGGCAGTGATGTCGCCGTGGTTGATGCCGTGCACGATGTTCTTCAGCGCGCCCTTGCCAGGTGCGGTGAGGATCACGCGGGCAGCGCCCGGGCAGGCCAGGTGCTGGCCCAGGCCCTCGGCGTCGCGCCATACACCGGTGTTGTCGACGATCAGGGCGTTGTCGATACCGTACTGGGTGTAGTCGACTTCGCTCGGCGCCTTGGCGTAGATCACCTGGATCAGGTTGCCGTTGGCGGTGATGGTGTTGTTCTCTTCGTCGACGGTGATGGTGCCGTCGAACGGGCCGTGAACCGAGTCACGACGCAGCAGGCTGGCACGCTTGATCAGGTCGTTGGTCGCGCCCTTGCGCACGACGATGGCGCGCAGGCGCAGGCCGTCGCCACCACCGGTCTTCTCGATCAGGATGCGCGCCAGCAGGCGGCCGATGCGGCCGAAACCGTACAGGACGACGTCGGTGCCCTTGCGTGCGGAAGCGTTCTGCTGACCAGCCACTTCGGCCAGTTCTTCACGGACGAACTGCTCGACGCTGCGGCCATTGCCTTCAAGCTTGAACTTGTTGGCCAGCTTGCCCAGGTCGACCGAGGCGGCGCCCAGTTTCAGCTCGCTCATGGCCTTGAGCAGGGGGAATGTCTCGTGGACGGACAGTTCGGTTTCGTCGCTCTGGCGATGACGGGCAAAGCGATGCGCTTTGAGGATCGAGATCACCGAGCGGTTGATCAGGCTGCGGCCATAGATCGAGCTCACCACGTTGTTATTGCGGTAGAGCTGACCGATAAGCGGGATCATCGCTTCTGCAAGTGCTTCACGATCGATCCACTCACCAAGACACTGGTCGGGCTTCTGAGTCACGGGAACCTTCCACATGTAGGGACAGAAAAAAGGGGCTACATTATGACGCCGAGCTCTCGTTCGAGCAATGAGCGCCTGTCGCCCCCGTCACGTCGCGCCAATTTGACCACTGCAAGCCTTACCCCATGGGCTTCGGACCGGTACAATCGATCTCTTTGTCGCAACGCTTGGAGCTCGACCTCCCGTGCCAGTTCTGCGTCTACCGCACCTTCCGGCCACCGCCGGCAAACAAACCTGGGGCAACCTGCCCGGCGCCGCCCTGAGCCTGGCCATCGCCGAGGCTGCCAGCGCCGCCAAACGCTTCACCCTGCTACTGACCGCCGATAGCCAGAGCGCCGACCGGCTGGAGCAGGAACTGCGCTTCTTCGCGCCGGAGCTGGCGGTGTTGCCCTTCCCAGATTGGGAAACCCTGCCCTACGACCTGTTCTCCCCGCACCAGGACATCATCTCGCAGCGGATCGCCAGCCTGTACCGCCTGCCGGAGCTGGACCACGGCATCCTGGTGGTGCCGATCACCACCGCCCTGCACCGCCTGGCGCCAACCCGCTTCCTGCTCGGCAGCAGCCTGGTCCTGGATATCGGCCAGAAGCTCGATGTGGAACAGATGCGCAGCCGCCTGGAGGCCAGCGGCTACCGCTGCGTCGATACCGTCTACGAACATGGCGAGTTCGCCGTGCGTGGCGCCCTGATCGACCTGTTCCCCATGGGCAGCAAGCTGCCCTACCGCATCGATCTGTTCGACGACGAGATCGAGACCCTGCGCACCTTCGACCCGGAGACCCAGCGCTCCATCGACAAGGTCGGCTCGGTACGCCTGCTACCGGCGCGGGAATTCCCCCTGCAGAAGGACGCGGTGACCCGCTTCAAGGCGCGCTTCCGCGAGCGCTTCGACGTGGACTTCCGCCGCAGCCCGATCTTCCAGGACCTCACCAGCGGGATCATCCCCGCCGGCATCGAGTACTACCTGCCGCTGTTCTTCGATGAAACCTCGACCCTGTTCGACTACCTGCCCCAGGATACCCAGGTGTTCTCCCTGCCGGGCGTGGAACAGGCCGCCGAGCATTTCTGGAACGACGTGCGCGGCCGCTACGAAGAGCGCCGCATCGATCCGAACCGGCCACTGCTGCCGCCCGCCGAGCTGTTCCTGCCGGTGGAAGACTGCTTTGCCAGGCTCAAGGGCTGGCCGCGCATCGTGGTCAGCGCCGATGACGTGGATGCCGGCGTCGGCCGCGAGCGCTTCCCGGCGCAGAAACTGCCGAACCTGGCCATCGAGGCCAAGGCCAACCAGCCGCTGGCCGCGCTTTCGGAGTTCCTCGACCAGTTCCCCGGCCGGGTGTTGTTCACCGCCGAATCCGCCGGCCGGCGCGAAGTGCTCCTGGAACTGCTCGAACGCCTGAAACTGCGCCCGCAGACCGTGGACAGCTGGCTCGACTTCGTCACCGGCAAGGAGCGCCTGGCAATCACCATCGCCCCGCTGGACGACGGCCTGGTGCTGGAAGACCCGGCCCTGGCGCTGGTCGCCGAAAGCCCGTTGTTCGGCCAGCGCGTGATGCAGCGCCGACGTCGCGAGAAACGCAGCGACGCCAGCAACGACGCGGTGATCAAGAACCTTACCGAGCTGCGCGAAGGCGCCCCGGTGGTGCATATCGACCACGGTGTCGGCCGCTACCTGGGCCTGGCGACATTGGAGATCGACAACCAGGCCGCCGAATTCCTCACCCTGGAATACGCCGAAGGCGCCAAGCTCTACGTGCCGGTAGCCAACCTGCACCTGATCGCCCGCTACACCGGCAGCGACGACGCCCTGGCCCCGCTGCACCGGCTCGGTTCCGAGACCTGGCAGAAGGCCAAGCGCAAGGCGGCCGAGCAGGTTCGCGATGTCGCCGCCGAGCTGCTCGACATCTATGCCCGCCGCGCCGCGCGCAAGGGTTACGCCTTCGCCGACCCGGCCGCCGACTACGCCGCATTCAGCGCCGGCTTCCCCTTCGAGGAAACCCCGGACCAGCAGAACGCCATCGAAGCGGTGCGCGAAGACATGCTCGCCGCCAAGCCGATGGACCGCCTGGTCTGCGGCGACGTTGGCTTCGGCAAGACCGAGGTGGCCATGCGCGCCGCCTTCATCGCTGTGCACAGCGGTCGCCAGGTGGCCATCCTGGTGCCCACCACCCTGCTCGCCCAGCAGCACTACAACAGCTTCCGCGACCGCTTCGCCGACTGGCCGGTAAGCGTTGAAGTGATGAGCCGCTTCAAGTCGGCCAAGGAAGTCAGCACCGCCATGGGCGAGCTGGCCGAGGGCAAGATCGATATCGTCATCGGCACCCACAAGCTGTTGCAGGACGACGTCAAGTTCAAGGACCTGGGCCTGGTCATCATCGACGAGGAGCACCGTTTCGGCGTGCGCCAGAAGGAACAGCTCAAGGCCCTGCGCAGCGAAGTCGACATCCTCACCCTGACTGCCACGCCGATCCCGCGCACGCTGAACATGGCGGTGTCGGGCATGCGCGACCTGTCGATCATCGCCACCCCGCCGGCCCGCCGGCTGTCGGTGCGTACCTTCGTCATGGAGCAGAACAAGAGCACGATCAAGGAAGCATTGCTGCGCGAGCTGTTGCGCGGCGGCCAGGTCTACTACCTGCACAACGATGTGAAGAGCATCGAGAAATGCGCCGCCGACCTCGCCGAGCTGGTGCCCGAGGCGCGCATCGGCATCGGCCACGGGCAGATGCGCGAGCGCGAACTCGAACAGGTGATGAGCGACTTCTATCACAAGCGCTTCAACGTGCTGATCGCCTCGACCATCATCGAGACCGGCATCGACGTGCCGAGTGCCAACACCATCATCATCGAGCGCGCCGACAAGTTCGGCCTGGCCCAGTTGCACCAGTTGCGCGGCCGGGTCGGACGCAGCCACCACCAGGCCTACGCCTACCTGCTGACGCCGCCGCGCCAGCAGATCACCGCCGATGCGGAGAAGCGCCTGGAAGCCATCGCCAACACCCAGGATCTCGGTGCCGGCTTCGTGCTGGCGACCAACGACCTGGAAATCCGCGGTGCTGGCGAACTGCTCGGCGAAGGCCAGAGCGGGCAGATCCAGGCGGTGGGTTTCACCCTCTACATGGAAATGCTCGAACGTGCAGTCAAGGCGATCCGCAAGGGCACCCAGCCGAACCTCGACCAGCCGCTGGGCGGCGGCCCGGAGATCAACCTGCGCCTGCCGGCGCTGATTCCCGAGGACTACCTGCCCGACGTGCATGCGCGGCTGATCCTGTACAAGCGCATCGCCTCGGCGGTGGACGAAGACGGCCTCAACGACCTGCAAGTGGAGATGATCGACCGCTTCGGCCTGCTCCCCGAGCCGACCAAGAACCTGATCCGCCTGACCCTGCTCAAGCTGCAGGCGGAGAAGCTCGGGATCAAGAAGGTCGATGCCGGCCCGCAAGGCGGCAAGATCGAATTCGAAAGCGAGACCCCGGTCGATCCGCTGGTGCTGATCAAGCTGATCCAGGGCCAGCCCAAGCGCTACAAATTCGAAGGCGCCACCCAGTTCAGGTTCATGGTGCCCATGGAACGCGCCGATGAACGATTCTCGACACTCGAAGCGCTGTTCGAGCGCCTCACCCCGCAAACCGCGTAAGGAAGATTCATGCGTGCCATTCGCAACCTCACCCTGCTGCTGGCGCTGGTCGCGCCGGCGGCTTTCGCCGACACCCAGTACCTGGTGGAAATGATCCTGGTGCGACAGAACGCGGTACCGGCCATCACCAGCCAGTTCGCTCCGGAAAACTGGAGCGACGGCGCCGCACCGATCGCGCAGTACGATGTGCGCCAGCCGATTCTCGACAAGGAAGTGGCCGCGCTCGCCGCCAACAGCCAGTACACCGTGCTGGCGCACAAGGCCTGGCAGCAGAGCGTTGGCAGTGGCGTGTCGAAGGTCGCCATCAGTGACGGCCAGGAGCAGTTCGGCCACTTCCCCATCGAAGGCAACCTGAGCCTGGGCGAAGCGCGTTTCATCAGTGTCGAGGCAAACTTCTGGGTCAACCAGTTCGACGCCAACGGCGCAGTGATACAGAGCGAGGCGTTCAAGCAGGGCAACAAGAACGTGAAGAGCGCGGAACTGACCTTCCTCGATGGCGGACACCTGGCTCTGCTGGTGAAGATTCGCAAAGTCGGAGCGCCGGCGAGCCCGGCGCCTGATCCCGAGATGATGGAGCAGTAAGACATGCCTCATATGCTCGACCGACTGCTCGGAAGTAGCGCCTGGCAGGACGAATTCAGTGCCAGGGTGCTGGAACGCGGGCTCGGTTACGCGAGACAGCAACGAGTCCGCATCGTAAAGGTCGAGAACGACACGATCCACGCCACCTGCGAAGGCTCGGGCGATCACCGCTACAGGCAGGTGATCGGCATAAAACCGCGTGGAGACAATGGATACTGGGTTGATTGCGATTGCACCTGCCCGGTGGGCGTCGACTGCAAGCACTGCGCTGCCGTGCTCTACTACGCCCAGGATCATCTCGAACCCTCGGGCGAGAGGCTGACCGCGGATCTGGAGTCCTGGCTGGACAAACTGGAAAAGCCCGCGCCGGGCAGCGTCGAGCAGCGGCCAGACAGCCAGGGCCGTGCCCTCTACTACTTCATCCATTTCGATGAAGACATCTTCTGCCTGAAGATCAGGAAAGGCACACGGCAACCCAATGGGAGCATCCAGTTCGCCAACCTGCGATCGATCCCCGAACTGCTGTTCCAGCCACCCAGGTACGTCACCCCGCAAGACCGGCAGATTCTCCTGCACCTTAATCGCAAGGAGCGATTCTGGGGCATGACCTTCCCCCTCGATGAAAAACATGACAGCGAGGTGTTCCAGCAAGCGCTGGACACCGGCCGCCTGATGTTCGACGAGGGCATGCGCCCGGTGACCCAGGGCCCGGTCCTGGACGCCGAGTTCCGTTGGGTACGCCAGAAGAACGGTCACTACTGGGGAATGTGGCATCACGGCGATGAGCCCGTGCGCCGGGTCCTGCCGCTGCAACCGTTGTATTGGTTCGATATCACCATCATGCAGGCCGGCCTGCTCCGGCATAACCTGGATCCTTACGTTGCCCAGCAACTGACCCTGGCACCGGACGTACCGGAACCCCTGGTAGCCCAGCTCAGCCATCGCCTCGCGGCCCTGGACAAGCAACTGCCGACACCCACCAGGCTGCGCGAAGAAACCATCGACGGCATCCAGCCCGTCGCCCACCTGATCCTCGGAAGCCACGAATTCAGCGCCTACGCCCCGAAGAGCGGGCGCATGCAGCGCCAGTTGCAACACCGCGCCGCACTGTCGTTCAACTACGACGGCCTGCGTGCCAGCGGCAACAAGCCACTGACCCGCTTCGTTGACAATGCCACCCAGCATATCCAGCGCGACGCCCAGGCCGAACAAGCCTTGCGCAAGGTCCTGCATGGCTGGGGCTTCAAGGTCGCCACCCGACAAAGCAAGGCCCTGCCGGAAAGCGCCGGCGAACTGCTGCTGCTCGACACCGACCAGCAATGGCTGGACTTCGCCCGTGAAGGCTTGCCCGCGCTGCGTGAAGCTGGCTGGGAAATCGAGATCCATGCCGACTTCGCCTTCAACCTGCAGGAAGTGGACGAGTGGTACGCCGATATCGAGGAAGGCGGCGGGCACCAGTGGTTCGACCTGGAACTGGGCATCGTGGTCAACGGCGAACGCCACAGCCTGCTGCCGATCCTCCTGCACCTGCTGCGCAGCAATCCGGAACTGCTGCGCAGCAGCGAACTGGCCAGGCGCGGCGACGACGAACACCTGCTGATCGACCTCAATCGCCATCGCCACGGCGCCACGGCCGCACGGGTCGCCCTGCCCTATGGGCTGATCAAGCCGCTGATGGCGACCCTCGGCGAACTGTACCTGACGGAAAACGATGGCCGCAGCCTGCGCCTGTCCGCCCCGGATGCGGCGCGCCTGAGCAACCTCCACGGCATCTCCCTGACCTGGCAAGGCGGCGAACGCCTGCGTGACTTCGCCTCGCGCCTGAAGACTGCGCAGTACACCGAGGTGCAGGCCCCGCAAGGCCTGAATGCAACACTGCGGCCTTACCAGCTGGAAGGCTTGAGCTGGCTGCAAACCCTGCGCGAACTGGAGGTAGGCGGCCTGCTCGGCGACGACATGGGCCTGGGCAAGACCCTGCAGACCCTCAGCCATGTGCTCGCGGAAAAGAACGCCGGTCGCCTTAAAAGCCCGGCACTGGCTATCATGCCGACAAGCCTGATCCCCAACTGGCTTGACGAGGCCGAGCGCTTCACTCCGCAGCTCAAGGTCGTCGCCCTGCATGGCGCCGGGCGTAACCGGCATTTCGCCGACCTGCGCGACTACGACCTGGTCCTCAGCACCTACGCCCTGCTCCCTCGCGATCTCGAGCACTTCACCCCGATCGACTGGCACCTGCTGATACTCGACGAAGCGCAGAACATCAAGAATGCCACCAGCAAGGCCGCCCAGGCCGCCCGCGAGCTGAAAGCCGACCAGCGCCTGTGCCTGACCGGCACGCCCATGGAAAACAACCTGGGCGAACTCTGGTCGATCTTCCACTTCCTCATGCCGGGCTGGCTGGGCGACAGCAAGACCTTCGCCCGCGACTACCGCACGCCCATCGAGAAGTACGGCGATAGCGAGCGCATGAGCCACCTGGCCGCGCGGATCCGCCCGTTCCTGCTGCGCCGGACCAAGGAGCAGGTGGCGACCGAGTTGCCGGCCAAAAGCGAGATCATCCACTGGGTCGATCTCAGCGACGCCCAGCGCGACACCTACGAAACCGTGCGGGTAGCGATGGACAGCAAGGTCCGCGCCGAAATCACCCGCAATGGCGCGGCGCGCAGCCAGATCGTGATTCTCGAAGCCTTGCTCAAGCTGCGCCAGGTCTGCTGCGACCTGCGCCTGGTGGCCAATGCCACAGTGAAAGGGTCGCAGTCCGACAAGGGCAAGCTGGGCAGCCTGATGGACATGCTCGACGACCTGCTCAGCGAAGGGCGCAAGATCCTCCTGTTCTCCCAGTTCACGTCGATGCTGGCGCTCATCGAGCAAGAACTGGAGAAACGCAAGATCCGCTACAGCCTGCTGACCGGCGACACCAAGGACCGGCGCACACCGGTGCGGGAGTTCCAGAATGGCGATACACCGCTGTTCCTGATCAGCCTCAAGGCCGGCGGCACCGGGCTCAACCTCACCGCCGCCGACACCGTGATCCACTACGACCCCTGGTGGAACCCGGCCACGGAAAACCAGGCCACCGACCGCGCATATCGCATCGGCCAGGACAAGCCGGTATTCGTCTACAAACTGATCACCCGCGGCACCGTGGAAGAGAAGATCCAGCAACTGCAGAAGGAAAAGGCGGCGCTGGCAGCGGGGTTGCTGGAGGGGAACGCTGCGGGTCAGTGGAAGCTGGCGGCGGATGATATCGAGGCGTTGTTCTCGCCGCTGCCGGAGCAGCAGAAGGGGCGTTGATTTCGAAGGCCTCATCGCTGGCAAGCCAGCTCCCACAAGGTTCGGCGGCGCCGCGGACACTGTGGGAGCTGGCTTGCCAGCGATGAGGCCCTGGAATTCGCTACATCAATCGACCAATTGCGCCTGCTTCAAAGCCCCCAGCGCCTCCAGCCAGCGCGGTTGCTCACGATAATCGGTGCGAGCGAAGCCCTGCCCGCGCATCCGCGCAATCCGCGGCGACGGCGTTACGTTCATCCGCTGCGCCGCACTCAACGCCAGCTCGGCCGCAGCACGATCGTTGCACACCAGCCCCATATCACAGCCGGCACTCAGCGCCGCTTCGATCCGGCCCGCCGCATCGCCTACCACGTGGGCGCCGGCCATGGACAGGTCATCGCTGAAGATCACGCCATCGAAGCCCAGCTCGCCGCGCAGGATTTCCTGCAGCCAACGGCGGGAGAAACCAGCGGGCTGGTTGTCGATCTGCGGGTAGATGACATGGGCCGGCATCACAGCTGCCAACTGGCCGCTGAGCCGGGTGAACGGCACCAGGTCGGCAGCTCGGATCTGCTCCAGGCTGCGCTCGTCGGTAGGGATCGCGACATGGGAGTCGGCCTCGGCCCAGCCGTGACCGGGGAAGTGCTTGCCACAAGCCGCCATGCCGGCGGCGTTCATGCCACGGATAAAGGCGCCGGCCAGGGCCGTCGCACGTAGTGGATCCCCCTCGAACGCGCGGCTGCCGACTACGGCACTGCGCTGGTGATCGAGGTCCAGCACCGGCGCGAAGCTCAGGTCCAGCCCCACTGCCAGCACTTCGGTCGCCATCAGCCAGCCGCACTGCTCGGCGAGGTACTCGGCATTGTCGTTATCGGCGATGGCGCGCATTGCCGGCAGGCGCACGAAGCCCTGGCGCAGGCGCTGGACACGGCCGCCTTCCTGGTCCACGGCGAGGATCAGGTCCGGGCGAATGGCGCGGATCGACGCGGTCAACTCGCGCACCTGGCGCGGGCTGTCGATGTTGCGGGCGAAGATGATCAGGCCGGCCACTTCGGGCTGGCGCAGGAGATGGCGGTCTTCGGCGGTCAGCCAGGTACCGGCGATATCCACCATCAGGGAGCCTTGCAGGCTGGCAGTCATGAATGATCCTTCAGTTAAGGGGCGCGCCTGCCCACTGCGGGCAGGCGGCTTCTTCGATTCGTACCGGGCAGTGCGCCGGAACCTGGTCGAACAGCTTCAACAGGTCGACATTGCGCAGGCGGATGCAGCCATGGGACAACGGCACGCCCATGGGCTCGGTGTCCGGCGTGCCGTGCAGATAGATGTAGCGGCGGAAGGTATCGACCGGCCCCAGGCGGTTGCGGCCGGGTTCGCAGCCGCTGAGCCAGAGAATGCGGGTCAGGATCCAGTCGCGGCCGGGAAACTGCTCGTGCAGCTCGGGGCTCCAGGTTTCACCGGTCCAGCGTCGGCCACGCAGCACCGCGCCTTGTGGCAGGCCGGCGCCGATCTTCGCCCGCACCTGGTGCAGGCCACGCGGCGTACAGCCAGAACCGTTGCGTTCACCCGGGCCGTTGAGCGCCGTGGACACCGGCAGGCGCACGACCAGGCGACCCTGGGCGAAGCCGTACAGGGCCTGGTCGGCGAGGGAAATATGCAGCAGATCGAGAGTAGACATGGGGCGCTAGCTTAGCCGAAGCCAGGCGTCGCGCCCAGTCGCAATCAGGCCTTGGCCGGAGCCGGCGTACCGGTCGACTTGCTGCGCGGGCGCAGTTGCGCTGCGGCCATGGCATCGTCGGTGACGCCGCTGTCGGCACGCATGCCGGCGGCGAGGAACGGCACCATCAGGCGCATCACCTGTTCGATGGACGTGTTGACGCCGAAATCGGTCTCGGCGATCGCCCGCAACGCCTTGATCCCGGACATGCTGAACGCCGCGGCGCCGAGCATGAAGTGCACGCGCCAGAACAGTTCGATTGGGGGAATACGCGGGGCTGCCTCGTTGACCAGCAGCATGTAGCGGCGGAAGACCTTGCCGTACATGTCCTCCAGATAACGCCGAAGGTGCCCCTGGCTCTCGCTGAAGGCCAGGCCCAGCAGGCGCATGAAGATGGACAGGTCGTTGCCGCTGCGCGGCTGCACCACCAGTGCCTGTTCCACCAGCATTTCAAGGAGCTCTTCGAGGCTTGGCTTGTGCTCGGGGCGCGCCTGGCGCCGGTCCAGTTCACGTTCGAGGCTTTGGCAGAACGGCCCCAGGAAACGCGAGAAAACCGCCTGGATCAAGGCTTTCTTCGAGCCGAAGTGATAATTGACCGCCGCCAGGTTGACCCCGGCCTTGCTGGTGATCAGGCGCAGCGAGGTTTCGGCGAAGCCTTTTTCCGCGAACAGTTGCTCTGCAGCATCGAGAATGCGTTCGACGGTTTCCGATTGGGCCATGAAATGATCTACCTGACAAACAGTTGTTTGAAACATACGTTTCATCCACGTGACTGTCAAGTCAGAGGGCGCTATTAGAGCACAGCCGCCCCGCTTTTTCTTACCGCCTGTAGCCTGAGGCTTGCAGCAGCCAATCTACTGTATATAATCCCAGTCACTGTATAAAAAGACAGAGCCATCGACATGCTAAAACTGACGCCACGCCAAGCTGAGATTCTGGCTTTCATCAAGCGCTGCCTGGAAGACAACGGCTTCCCGCCCACCCGCGCCGAGATTGCCCAGGAGCTGGGCTTCAAGTCTCCCAATGCTGCCGAAGAGCATCTCAAGGCGCTGGCACGCAAGGGTGCGATCGAGATGACTCCGGGCGCATCCCGTGGCATCCGCATTCCAGGCTTCGAAGCCCGCCCGCCGCAGGACGACAGCTCGCTGCCGATCATCGGCCGGGTCGCCGCCGGCGCCCCCATCCTCGCGGAGCAGCACATCGAGGAGTCCTGCGCCATCAACCCTTCCTTCTTCCATCCTCGCGCCGATTACCTGTTGCGGGTACACGGCATGAGCATGAAGGATGTCGGCATCTTCGACGGCGATCTTCTCGCCGTGCACACCGCCCGCGAAGCGCGCAATGGGCAGATCGTCGTAGCCCGCCTGGGTGACGAAGTCACGGTCAAGCGCTTCAAACGTGAAGGCAGCAAGGTTTGGCTGATCGCGGAAAATCCCGAATTCGCCCCCATCGAGGTCAACCTGAAGGAACAGGACCTGGTGATCGAGGGGTTGAGCGTCGGCGTCATTCGCCGGTAACCAGGAGGCGTCATGCAGTTTACCCACACACCACAGCAAGCACAGTTACCCCTGTTCGAGGCATTCCTGGCCCAGCCTGCACTGCCTGGACTCAAAGCGGAAAAGCCTGCGCGCTCCAGCAATGAACCGCAGGTCTTCAGCGAGTTGTCTTTCCGTGGTGCGCTGGAGCACTGCCAGAACCTGCTGGCACCGGTCCTGCGGGAGTTGAGCGAGGAAGAAGATGCGCGCTGGCTGACGCTGATCGCACCACCTGCCAGCCTCACCCAGGCCTGGCTGCGTGATGCCGGGCTGAACCGCGAGCGCATCCTGATCCTGCAACCGCGTGGCAACCAGAGCGCCCTGCAACTGGCCTGCGACGCCCTGCGCCTGGGCCGCAGCCACACCGTGGTGAGCTGGCTGACCCCACTTGGCAGCGCAGCACGGCAACAACTGACCCGTGCCGCCAACGCCGGAAGCGCGCAGAGCCTGAACATTCGCCTGGGTTAACCGCTACGACGCCGAACATCCGGCTTCCTCATTGCGAGGAAGCCCGGCCAGTCTCAGTGAAGGACGCGCGGTCCTTCGTCTTCCCGCTCGATCTCACCTTCCACCAAACGCCCCGCCATCTGCACGCCAACGCTGAGCATGGCCTTCGCCACCTCGACATGCTGGCCCTGCAGGAACGCCTTGGCGTCTTCGGAAAAACTCAGGGTAACCAGGGAACCCTCGTCCTCGGCACGGCGCAGTTCGATGCGACCGTCTGGCAATTCGACAATTTCTAGAAAGGACGTGGGCATATCAGCAGAGGTCTCCAGGAAAGGGCGATATTGTAACAGTGCCGGTCACAATCAGCACTCACTCAAACCCTCGCGGAAACGCACGGTCAGCTTCTTCAGGTTTTGCCGCCATTCCTCCAGTTCCTCCCGGGAAAGCGGCGCGACAGCAGGCTCGTCAAGGTTGACGGCCTGAATCAGCGGCTGGGTGACGTCGCCTTTGGACGCTTTATTGGCGACCGGCGGTTTGAACAAATCGGAATAAGCTTTCAACAAACGCGCCAGCCAGGTTTCCGGCTGTTGGGCCAGTTCTACCAGCTCGGCCATTTCCGGGATTGCGATGCTTTCCAGAACCTGCGGGGTCAACAGTTGCTCGGCGCGGGATGCATTGGCCTCTGGCAGGCGATAAAACCCGGCGATCTCATGGCACAGCCCCAGCAATGCGCCGTACAGGTGGAACAGCGCCGACTCCCGCTCGGCTTGGACCAGCGCCTGGGCATTCATGGCCCGGCTTTCCTGCGCCTTGCCCAGGCCTTCCAGGGCCAGACCGGCGAAGAAGATTTTCTGATTGGTGCGGGTGTAGAGTTCCTGGGCCATTGAGGCGCTCTCCGGTAGGACTGCGAGGCGGGGTCTGTCAGTTTCGGGGAAGCTTCGGCCCTGTGCAAGGATCTGTAAGCTATTTCGTACTTTCGGGCCCTATCGCTGGCAAGCCAGCTCCCACAGGGTTCGCGGCGCACACAAAACCTGTGGGAGCTAGCTCGCCAGCGATGAGGCCCGGAAGAACAAACAAAAAGGCCGCGCCTGACATCGTCAGCCGCGGCCTTTCAACTATCAGCCGAAGCGCTTAGCGCTTGTCTTCGACCTTCCACGCCTTGCCGTCGTAGAACGCGCGCCAGCCGGTCGGCTTGCCGTCCACTTCGGTCTGCACGTACTGTTCCTTGGTCTTGCGGCTGTAGCGAATCACCGCCGGGCGACCCTCAGGGTCCTTCTGCGGTGCGTCGCAGAGGAAGTGGTACTTCGGATCGATCTCATGCTTGTGCGGGATGATCTCCAGCACCAGTGGCGCCCGGGTCTCGCGGTTCTTCGGGAACTGGCTGGCCGCCAGGAACAGGCCCGAGGCGCCGTCGCGCAACACATAGGTGTCGTTGACCTTCTCGCACTTGAGCTCCGGCATATCCACCTTGTCCATCTTCGGTGGTGCCGCCTCGCCGTTCTTGAGCAACTTGCGGGTGTTCTTGCACTCGGGATTGGTGCAACCGAAGAACTTGCCGAATCGGCCGGTCTTGAGCTGCATCTCGCTACCGCATTTGTCGCATTCCAGGCTCGGGCCTTCGTAGCCCTTGATCCGGTAATTGCCCTCCTCGATCTCGTAACCAGGGCAGTCCGGATTGTTGCCACAGATATGCAGCTTGTGCTTTTCGTCCAGCAGATAAGCGTCCATCGCCGTCGAACAGATCGGGCAACGATGCTTGCCGCGCAGCACACGAGACTCCGATTCACCTTCGTCGTCCGCAGCGATCTCGTCGCCCGGCACCAGGTTGACCGTGGCCTTGCAGCGCTCCTTCGGCGGCAGGCTATAGCCCGAGCAGCCAAGGAACACGCCGGTGGAGGCGGTACGGATCATCATGTGCCGGCCGCATTCCTTGCATGGAATGTCGGTGGGGGTCGGCTGGTTGGCACGCATGCCGTTCTCGCTGGATTCCGCGGCCTGCAACTTCTTGCTGAAGTCCCCGTAGAACTCGTCCAGCACGTTCTTCCAGTCACGCTCGCCCTGGGCAACGTCGTCGAGGTTCTCCTCCATGTCGGCGGTGAAGCCGTAGTCCATCAGATTGGAGAAGCTCTCGGACAGGCGCTCGGTAACGATGTCGCCCATCTTTTCGGAATAGAAGCGGCGGTTGTGCAGCGTCACGTAGCCGCGGTCCTGGATGGTGGAAATGATCGCGGCATAGGTCGATGGACGACCGATACCGCGCTTTTCCATTTCCTTGACCAGGCTGGCCTCGGAGTAGCGCGCCGGCGGCTTGGTGAAATGCTGGCTCGGATCCAGCTGGATCAGCTTGAGCACTTCGCCCTGGTTCATTTCCGGCAGAACATCGTCTTCGCCCGGCTTGCTCTGTTGCGGCAGCACGCGGGTGTAACCGTCGAACTTGAGGATGCGACCCTTGGCACGCAGCTCGAAATCACCTGCTGCGACGCTGACGGTGGTCGACAGGTATTGCGCAGGCGGCATCTGGCAGGCGAGGAACTGGCGCCAGATCAGCTCGTACAGGCGCTCGGCATCACGCTCCATACCGCTGAGCTTGCTCGGATGGGTGTTGACGTCGGAAGGACGAATCGCTTCGTGCGCCTCCTGGGCGCCTTCCTTGCTGCCATAGACGATCGGCGCATCAGGCAGGTATTTATTGCCGAACTCGCTCTCGATGTAGCTGCGCGCCATTTCCACGGCGTCGGTCGACAGGTTCGTCGAGTCGGTACGCATATAGGTGATGTAGCCGGCTTCATACAGCCGCTGCGCCATCATCATGGTCTTCTTCACCCCGAAGCCGAGACGGTTGCTCGCCGCCTGCTGCAAGGTCGAGGTAATGAACGGTGCCGAAGGCTTGGAGCTGGTCGGCCGGTCTTCACGCTTGGCCACGCTGTAGGAAGAGGCCTTGAGCTTGTCCAGCGCCGCCATGGCCTGGGCTTCGTTCAGCGGCTTGAACGCCTCGCCCTTCTCGCGGGCGACTTCGAAGCGCACCTTGGCGTTCTTCGCGGTACCGAGGTCGGCGTGGACCTCCCAGTACTCCTCGGGAATGAAGGCGCGGATCTCGCGCTCACGCTCGACCACCAGCTTCACCGCCACCGATTGCACCCGGCCAGCGGACAGGCCACGGGCGATCTTGGCCCAGAGCAGTGGCGAGACCATGTAGCCCACTACGCGGTCGAGGAAGCGCCGCGCCTGCTGGGCATTGACCCGGTCGATATCGAGGTCGCCCGGTTGCGAGAAGGCTTCCTGGATGGCCTTCTTGGTGATTTCGTTGAACACCACGCGCTTGTAGCGGCTGTCGTCACCACCGATGGCTTCGCGCAGGTGCCAGGCGATGGCCTCCCCTTCGCGATCCAAGTCGGTTGCGAGATAGATGGTGTCGGCGTCCTTGGCCAACCGACGCAGTTCGTCGATGACCTTCTCCTTGCCCGGGAGAATCTCGTACTTGGCCTTCCAGCCGTGATCCGGATCCACACCCATGCGCGCAACCAACTGCTTGCGCGCCTTTTCCTTGGGCGACAGCGTCGGCGCTTCACCGGCAGCCTTGCCGCGCTTGGCGGCCGGTTCCTTGCTGGCACTGGCCGAACCGCTGGTGGGCAGGTCGCGGATATGGCCGATACTCGACTTCACCACGTACTGGTTGCCCAGGTACTTGTTGATGGTCTTGGCCTTAGCCGGGGATTCCACAATGACCAGCGATTTGCCCATGGATCGGAAAATTCCTGAATATCGAAATAAAAAACACGCCAGGCACCTGACGCGGCACCGCTATATATAGTGGCTATAGAATGAGGTCAAGCACGGGAGTTCAGCCGCCTGCGCCATCCGGTCGCGAAAACAGCGTCGCTTCGGCCTCGACCAAAGCAAAGCGTGGGACTTGCTCCCCGTCAACTTCCACCGACTCGAGAAACATCGACAACGGCCGTACCCACAGGCCGAATTCGCCGTACAACGCCTGGTAGAAGACTACCCATTCCTCGCTTTCGGAATGCCGCGCAGTGCCGAAGACACGGTACTCAGGCCCTTTGTAATGCCGGTATACGCCTGGTTGTATCTGCATGCCGCTGGCCCTCCTGAAAAAATCCGAAAAAACAAAAACCGGGGCACCAGGCCCCGGTTTGGTCAACCACGCGATCAGACGCGCTCGAAGACCGTGGTGATGCCCTGGCCGAGGCCGACGCACATGGTCGAAACGCCAAGGGTACCGCCGTTCTGCTTCATGACGTTGAGCAGCGTACCGGAAATACGCGCGCCCGAGCAGCCGAACGGGTGACCCAGGGCGATCGCGCCGCCGTGCAGGTTAACCTTCTCATCCATCTTGTCGAGCACTTTCAGATCCTTCAGCACTGGCAGGGCCTGGGCGGCGAAGGCTTCGTTGAGCTCGATGAAGTCGATGTCGGCAATGCTCAGACCTGCGCGCTTGAGCGCTTTCTGGGTCGCCGGGACCGGGCCGTAGCCCATGATCGCCGGGTCCACGCCAGCCACCGCCATGGAGCGGATCACCGCCAGCGGCTGGATGCCCAGGTCCTTGGCGCGCTGGGCCGACATGACGATCATGCACGAAGCGCCGTCGGTGATCTGCGACGAGGTACCGGCAGTCACGGTGCCGCCTTTCGGGTTGAAGGCAGGCTTCAGCGCCGCGAGGCTTTCCAGGGTGGTGTCCGGGCGAATGGTTTCATCGTAGTCGAAGACCTTGAGGAAACCGTTCTCGTCGTAGCCCTGCATCGGGATGATCTCGTCCTTGAACCTGCCTTCCACGGTCGCCTTGTGGGCGAGCTGGTGCGAGCGCAGGCCGAACAGGTCCTGTTGCTCACGGCTGATGCCGTGCATCTTGCCGAGCATCTCGGCGGTCAGGCCCATCATGCCCGAGGCCTTGGCGGCGTACAGGGACATGTGCGGGTTCGGGTCGACCCCGTGCATCATGCTGACGTGGCCCATGTGCTCGACGCCACCGACGACGAAGACATCGCCGTTGCCGGTCATGATCGCCTGGGCGGCGGTGTGCAGGGCGCTCATCGACGAGCCGCACAGGCGGCTGACGGTCTGGCCGGCGGCAGTGTGCGGGATCTGGGTCATCAGCGACGCCATGCGCGCGATGTTCCAGCCCTGCTCCAGGGTCTGGTTGACGCAGCCCCAGATCACGTCCTCGACTTCGGCCGGGTCGATCTTGGCGTTGCGTTCCAGCACCTTGCTGATCAGGTGCGCGGACATGTCTTCGGCGCGGGTATTGCGGTGCATGCCACCCTTGGAGCGGCCCATCGGCGTGCGACCGAAGTCGACAATCACCACGTCTCTTGGATTCAGGCTCATATATTTACTCTCGCTCTATACCGTTGGGCGCTTAACCGAAGAAGCGCTGGCCGTTCTTGGCCATCTCACGCAGCTTCGCGGTGGGGTGGTACAGCGGGCCCAGATCGGCGTACTTGTCTGCCAGGGCCACGAACTCGGCTACACCGATGGAATCGATGTAGCGCAGCGCGCCGCCGCGGAAGGGAGGGAAACCGATGCCGTAGACCAGGCCCATGTCGGCCTCGGCTGCGGTCTCGACGATGCCGTCTTCAAGGCAGCGCACGGTTTCCAGGCAAAGCGGGACCATCATCCAGTTGATGATGTCTTCGTCGCTGACCTCGCGCTGCTCGTAGACCACCGGCTTGAGCACTTCCAGCACCGAAGCGTCGGCGACCTTCTTCGGCTTGCCGCGCTTGTCGGTTTCGTAGGCGTAGAAGCCCTTGCCGTTCTTCTGGCCGAGGCGGTTGGCCTCGTACAGGGCGTCGACGGCGGAGCGGCGATCGTCCTTCATACGGTCCGGGAAGCCTTCAGCCATCACGTCGCGACCATGGTGACCGGTGTCGATGCCAACCACGTCCATCAGGTACGCCGGGCCCATCGGCCAGCCGAACTTTTCCATGACCTTGTCGATACGCACGAAGTCGACGCCGGCGCTGACCAGCTTGGCGAAGCCGCCGAAGTACGGGAACAGCACGCGGTTGACCAGGAAGCCCGGGCAGTCGTTGACCACGATCGGGTTCTTGCCCATCTTCTTGGCGTAGGCAACGGTGGTAGCCACCGCCACTTCGCTGGACTTCTCGCCACGGATCACTTCTACCAGCGGCATCATGTGCACCGGGTTGAAAAAGTGCATGCCGACGAAGTTTTCCGGACGCTTGAGCGCCTTGGCCAACAGGTTGATGGAGATGGTCGAGGTGTTCGAGGCGAGAATCGCATCGTCCTTGACCTGGGCTTCCACCTCGGCCAGCACCGCTTGCTTGACCTTCGGGTTCTCGACCACGGCTTCGACGACGATGTCGACATTGGCGAAGTCGCCGTAGGACAGGGTCGGACGGATCGCGTTCAGGGCCTCGGCCATTTTGGCAGGCGTCAGGCGGCCTTTCTCGACACGCTTGCCGAGCAGCTTGGACGCTTCGTTCAGGCCGAGCTGGATGGCTTCCTCGCGGATGTCCTTCATCAGGATCGGCGTGCCCTTGACCGCGGACTGGTAGGCGATGCCGCCGCCCATGATGCCGGCGCCGAGCACGGCTGCCTGCTTCACGTCGTGGGCGATCTCGTCATGGGCCTTGGCCTTGCGCTTGAGTTCCTGGTCATTGAGGAACAGACCGATCAGGCTTTCGGCTACCGAGGTCTTGGCCAGCTTGGCAAAGCCGGCGGCTTCCACTTCGATGGCCTTGTCGCGACCGAAGTTGGCGGCCTTCTGGATGGTCTTGATCGCTTCGACCGGCGCCGGGTAGTTCGGGCCGGCCTGGCCAGCGACGAAGCCCTTGGCGGTTTCGAAGGCCATCATCTGTTCGATGGCGTTGAGCTTGAGCTTTTCCAGCTTCGGCTGGCGCTTGGCCTTGTGATCGAACTCGCCGCTGATGGCACGTTTGATCAGGTCCAGGGCCGCTTCGCCGAGTTTCTCAGGAGCAACCACGGCATCGACCGCGCCCACTTTCAGGGCGTCTTCGGCGCGGTTTTCCTTGCCGGAGGCGATCCACTCGACCGCGTTGTCGGCGCCGATCAGGCGCGGCAGGCGCACGGTACCGCCGAAGCCCGGGTAGATACCCAGCTTGACTTCAGGCAGGCCGATCTTGGCAGTGGTGGACATCACGCGGAAGTCGGCCGCCAGGCACATCTCCAGACCGCCACCCAGGGCGATGCCGTTGATGGCGACGACGGTCGGCACCTCGAGGTCTTCGAAGTCGCTGAAGATGCGGTTGGCTTCCAGGTTGCCGGCGATCAGCTCGGCCTCGGGCAGCTTGAAGTTGTCGACGAATTCGGTGATGTCGGCACCGACGATGAACACGTCCTTGCCACTGCTGACAATCACGCCCTTGATCGAAGCGTCGGCCTTGATGGTATCCACCGCCTGACGCAGTTCGTTCAGGGTAAGACGGTTGAATTTGTTGACGGACTCACCCTTGAGGTCGAACTTCAGTTCGACGATGCCGCTTTCAAGAGCCTTAACCGTGATGGCTTTACCTTCGTAAATCATCAACTGATCTCCACGATATGGAAGCTGAACTGTACACGCTGACCGCTTTTGTTCTGTTTCAGACCTGACCGGCAGCGTGATAGTCGGGATTCTGTACGAGCTTTCTTACAATACAAACGCTCAATTCATACGCCCGTTTGATTGGGGTGTGCACACATTCAACGAAAAGATGATCTTTGTCAAACCCCCAAAAGCACTGGCGAAAAGCGACCTTGCAGTCAGTTCTGTACGGCTTTTGAGCAACAGCGCATGACGGTGATCGGCGATCATTCACGTAAGCGATAGACGCCCCTGGCGGGAAATCGATCCAGCGGGGTAAACAGGGTGGGAGGAGAAAAAAGAAGGGAATTTGCCGCGCGCGAAGATGAATTGCCCACTACACTGCGAACTACTGAACTACCTCCCGGCCTGCCTGGCCTTTTTTTCAGCAGCGTAACGCAGCCCGCCCGGATGCCCGGGCGGGCTTTTTTCATGCCAGGTTTTGCAGCACCTGAGCAACATCCTGCAATACAGCAGCGTCCTCGCGTTCGCCCCAGCACAGGGCGATCATCTGCGTGCCGGCTTCGGCTTTGTAGACGCTGGCCGGCAAGCGCTTGAGCTGCTCCAGCACGCGCTCGTCAACGCAGGGCTCACGCCACTGGTCGAGCCAGACACCCGGCTCGGTCTGCCAGTAGCTCCAGGTATCCGCACTGCCCTTGCGCCGCGCCCGGTGGTACTGCGCGCAGGTCGCCGGCGGCTCGTGCGGCAGCCAGTGCGGCCAGGTCTGTGGCGCCAGTTGCATGTTCATGCCCATGCGCCGCGCCTCCAAGCGCAACGCCATGCGCCCGCTCATGCGCCGGGACGGCAGCAGCCAGGCCAGGGGGCTGAGAATCAGCGCAAGGATTGACACAACTACCCAGACCGTCATATCTGTTATTCCTATCAACACGTTACCGATGAGCGGGTTAGCCGCAGCTGGATGCGATCAGCCTGAAACGGGCCATACTTTCTTTATTACGATTGTCAGGAGAACCTCTCATGCCCTACGAACACATTCTGGTTGCCGTCGACCTGACCGAAGAATGCGATCCGGTCATCAAGCGCGCCCGCGAGCTGGCCGGCCCGAGCAATGCCAAGGTGTCGCTGGTGCATATCGTCGAGCCGATGGCCATGGCCTTTGGCGGCGACGTGCCGATGGACCTGTCGCAACTGCAACAGCAGCAGTTCGACCAGGCCAAGGAGCGCATGGATCGCCTGTTCAACAAGTATCCGGAGATCAATCGCGGCGACTCGCACCTGACCTATGGCCAACCTCGCCAGGAAATCCACCAACTGGCCAAGGACCAGCGTTGCGACCTGATCGTGGTCGGCAGCCATGGCCGCCACGGCCTGGCCCTGCTGCTCGGCTCGACTGCCAACGACGTGCTGCATGGCGCGCCGTGCGATGTACTGGCGGTTCGCTTGCAGAAGAAAGCCGACTGACAGGTTTGGGGCCGCTTTGCGGCCCCATTCCTTTATTAGCTATCCAGCTCTGCCCAACGCTCCACCAACACATCCAGCTCCGCCTGCATGCTCTCCAGGCTGGCCAGCACCTTGGCGGTGTGGTCGATCGGCTTCTGGTAGAAGCCCGGGTCGGAGATTTCCTGCTGCACCGCAGCGATCTTCTCTTCCAGTTCGTCGATCTGCCCGGGCAGGGCCTCCAGCTCACGTTGCAGCTTGTAGCTGAGTTTCTTCTTCGCTTCCGGCGCCGCAGCGGCAGCGACCGGCGCAGCCTCGGCCACCGGCGCCGCAACCACTGCGCTGTTCAGCTCGGATTTGCCCGACTTGCTTTCGCTCACCCCCAGCAGACGTGGCGAACCGCCCTGACGGATCCAGTCCTGGTAACCACCGACGTACTCGCGCACCCGCCCCTCGCCTTCGAAGACCAGCGTGCTGGTCACCACGTTGTCGAGGAAGGCCCGGTCGTGGCTGACCATCAGCACGGTGCCCTTGTAGCCGGACAGCACTTCTTCCAGCAGTTCGAGGGTTTCCACGTCGAGGTCGTTGGTCGGTTCGTCGAGGACCAGCAGGTTGGCCGGCTTGCTGAACAGCTTGGCCAGCAGCAACCGCGCGCGCTCGCCTCCGGACAGTGCCTTGACCGGGGTGCGTGCGCGCTGCGGACTGAACAGGAAGTCGCCCAGGTAGCTGAGCACATGGCGGCTCTGGCCGTCGATCTCGATGAAGTCCCGGCCTTCGGCCAGGTTGTCGATCACGGTCTTTTCCAGTTCCAGCTGGTTGCGCAACTGGTCGAAGTACGCGACCTCGATACGGGTACCCGCCTCGACCTTGCCGCTGGTCGGCTGCAGATCGCCCAGCATCAGCTTGAGCAGGGTGGTCTTGCCGGTACCGTTGGCGCCGAGCAGGCCGATACGGTCCTCGCGCTGCAGGACCATGGAGAAATCCTTGACCAGGGTCGGGCCGCCCGGATGGGCGAAGCTGACGTTCTCCAGCACCATCACCTGCTTGCCAGACTTTTCCGCGGATTCGATCTGGATGTTCGCCTTGCCCTGGCGCTCGCGACGCTCGCTGCGCTCCACGCGCAGGGCCTTCAATGCGCGCACGCGGCCTTCGTTACGGGTACGCCGGGCCTTGATGCCCTGGCGAATCCACACCTCTTCCTGGGCCAGGCGCTTGTCGAACAGCGCGTTGGCGGTTTCCTCGGCGGCCAGCGCCGCTTCCTTGTGCACCAGGAAGCTGGCGTAGTCGCCGTTCCAGTCGATCAGGCCGCCGCGGTCCAGTTCGAGGATACGGGTGGCCAGGTTCTGCAGGAAGGAACGGTCGTGGGTGATGAACAGCACAGCGCCGGGGAAGCTGCTCAAGGCGTCTTCCAGCCAGGCGATGGCACCGATATCCAGGTGGTTGGTCGGTTCGTCGAGCAGCAGCAGGTCCGGCTCCGAGACCAGGGCCTGGGCCAGCAGCACACGACGTCGCCAGCCACCGGAGAGCTCGGCGAGGGTCTTGTCGGCCGGCAGTTGCAGGCGGCTCAGGGTGCTGTCCACCAGCTGTTGCAGGCGCCAGCCATCACGGGCCTCGAGGTCCTGCTGGACATGCATGAGCTTTTCCAGGTCGGCATCGTTGTGGATGTTCTGGCTCAGATGATGGTATTCGGCAAGCAGTGCGCCGACACCTTGCAGGCCCTCGGCGACCACGTCGAAGACGGTGCGGCCGTCGGCCACTGGCAATTCCTGGGGCAACTCGCCGATCTTCAGGCCGGGGGCGCGCCAGATTTCACCGTCGTCGGGCTTCTGCTCGTCCTTGACCAGGCGCAGCATGCTCGACTTGCCGGTGCCGTTGCGGCCGATGATGCAGACCCGCTCACCACGGGCGATCTGCCAGGACACCTTGTCCAGCAAGGGCATGGTGCCAAAAGCGAGGGACACATCGCTGAATTTGAGCAGGGTCATGTTCTTCTCCATAAAGCGGGCGCGCATTCTACCCGACTTGACCGTCCGACACAGCCTGCACCGGTATCCGCCGGGCGGCGCGCCATTACGTCCGGATGCAAGCACAATGCTTTCATCGACTGCTGGCAAACGGCTAAGCTAAGGCCTGTGAACCCACAGTGCTGGCGACGCCGCCACTCGTTTTGGTCAACTGCCTGGAAGTCTCATGCGCCGCCTGCTCAACCTCGTTTCCTGCCTGCTTCTTTCCGCCTCGGTGGCCGGCATCGCGCAAGCCGCCGATCTTGCCCAACAACGCCAGATGTACGACGAGGCCAAGCGCGCCCTGGCCAAGGGCGACAAGGGTCCGTACCAGCGCTACGCCGCTGCGTTGCAGGACTACCCGCTGGAACCCTACCTCGCCTATGACGAGCTGACCGCCCGCCTGAAAACCGCAAGCAACGCCGAGATCGAAGCGTTCCTGGCGAAAAACGGCGACCTGCCCCAGGCCAACTGGATGAAATTGCGCTGGTTGCGCTGGCTGGCCGAGCGCGGCGACTGGCAGACATTCGTCAAGTACTACGACCCAAAACTGAATTTCACCGAACTGGACTGCCTCAATGGCCAGTACCAACTGGCCCACGGCCTGCGTGCCGAAGGCTATGCCACCGCCGACAAACTCTGGGCCGTGGGCAAGTCGCAGCCGGCCGCCTGCGACGCCTTGTTCGAACGCTGGGCCGCGGAAGGCCAGCTCACCGAGCAGAAACGCTGGCTGCGCACCAAGCTGGCCGCCCAGGCTCGCAACTACGCGCTGGCCAACAACCTGGTGAAAACCCTGCCGACCCTTGGCAACGAAGGGCGGCTGCTGATCGATGTCGCACAGAAGCCGGAACTGCTCAACCAGCCGTCGCGCTTCACCCCGGCCAACGAAGCCATGTCCGACGTGGTCAGCCTCGGCCTGCGTCGCCTGGCCCGCCAGGATCCGGACCGGGCCATGGCGCTGCTCGACGACTACGCCAACCGCATGCACTTCTCGGCAGAAGAGAAAGTTGCCATCGCCCGCGAGATCGGCCTGACCCTGGCCCGTCGCTACGACCCGCGGGCGCTGGACCTGATGACCCGCTACGACCCGCAACTGCGCGACAACACCGTCAGCGAATGGCGCATGCGCCTGCTGCTGCGCCTGGGTCGCTGGGAAGAGGCCTACGAACTGAGCAAGCGCCTGCCCCAGGACCTCGCCAGCAGCAACCGCTGGCGCTACTGGCAGGCGCGCAGCCTGGAACTGGCGCAGCCGCAGAACCCGCAGATTCCGCTGCTGTACAAGACCGTCGCGCGTGAGCGTGATTTCTACGGGTTCCTCGCTGCCGACCGTGCGCAAACGCCCTATCAACTGAACAACAAACCGCTGGTGATCAGCCAGCAATTGATGAACAAGGTGCGCAGCACCCCGGGCATCCGGCGTGCCCTTGAATTCCATGCCCGCGGCGAGATCGTCAACGGCCGCCGCGAGTGGTACCACGTCAGCCGCCACTTCAATCGCGACGAAATGGTCGCCCAGGCACGTATCGCCTACGACCTGCGCTGGTACTTCCCGGCCATCCGCACCATCAGCCAGGCGCAATACTGGGATGACCTGGATATCCGCTTCCCCATGGCACACCGCGACACCCTGGTACGCGAGGCCAAGGTTCGCGGCCTGCATTCGAGCTGGGTATTCGCGATTACCCGCCAGGAAAGTGCCTTCATGGATGACGCCCGCTCCAGCGTCGGCGCCAGCGGGCTGATGCAATTGATGCCGGCGACGGCCAAGGAGACCGCGCGCAAGTTCAGCATTCCGCTGGCCTCGCCCAGCCAGGTGCTGGATCCGGACAAGAATATCCAGCTGGGCGCGGCCTACCTGAGCCAGGTCCACGGACAATTCAACGGCAACCGGGTGCTGGCTTCGGCGGCGTACAACGCCGGGCCTGGCCGGGTACGGCAATGGCTGCGCGGCGCGGATCACCTGAGTTTCGACGTATGGGTCGAATCGATTCCGTTCGATGAAACCCGCCAGTACGTGCAGAACGTGCTGTCTTATGCGGTGATCTACGGGCAGAAGCTCAACTCACCCCAGCCGCTGGTGGATTGGCATGAGCGGTATTTCGATGATCAGTGATGTGTGATTCTTGAAGGCCTCATCGCTGGCAAGCCAGCTCCCACAGGTACTGCATACACTGGACCTGTGGGAGCTGGCTTGCCAGCGATGAGGCCTTCAAGAACACAGCCTACTCCAGAACCTCCACTTCCATCCCCACCTCCAGCACACTATCCCCGTCGGCCACCAGGTTCTGCCCGAACATGGCCTCCCCTTCCTTCTGCCGATAGTTCATCAAGGTTGCGAAAGGCTCGCGGTCGGCGCTGCGCTCGCCGGTGGCGGGGTCGATGGTGGTCAGAATGCAGCGCCCGCAGGGCTTGACCACCCGGAACGTCTGCTGGCCGATACGAATCCGTTTCCAGTCATCCTCGGCGAAAGGCTCGGCGCCTGCGATCACCAGGTTCGGCCGGAACCGCAGCATTTCCATGGGCCGCCCGATCTTGCGGTTGAGATCGTCGAGCGACGCCTGGCCAATCAGCAACAGCGGAAAACCATCGGCGAACGCCACGCGGTCACTGTTCTCGCCATAGCCCGAGGGCAGATAACGGGTGCGCTGCTCCGGCACATGCACCAGGCGCACCGCACGCCCCATGAACGCGCTCAGCCACTCGGCGGCGGCCTCCCCGGCATCCGGCACCATCAGGGTGTCACGCCAGATGGTCACGCCGCGCAGGGCTTCATCCGGCGGGGGCACGGCAACATGCAGGGAGGCAAAACCGGGCGCATCCAGCAGCAGGCTGCCGTCGGCGGCATAAAGCGCCGACAGCTGGCTCATCTGCGGGAAGGCCCGCTGGGTCAGGAAGCGGTTGTTGCCGGCGTCCACCAGCATCCAGCGACGATCGCCCGCCAGGCCAAGCAGGCCCGAGGGCGAGCGCTGCAAGGCTTCGGGCCGCCCCGACTTGAGCGGATAACGATAAAGCGCACTCAGATGCATCGGCCATGCTCCCCTGGAAAAAAGAACAGCTTACACCGGGTGCGACATCAGGCGGTGGCTTCGTCCAGTTCCAGGCGCTGGCGCACCACTTCCACCAGGCGATCAGGCTGGAATTTGGAGAGGAAATTGTCGCAACCCACTTTCTTCACCATCGATTCGTTGAAGCTGCCCGACAGCGAAGTGTGCAGCACCACGTACAACCCGCGCAGGCGCGCATCGCTGCGGATCTCGGTGGTCAGGCGGTAGCCGTCCATTTCCGGCATTTCCGCGTCGGTGAAGACCATCAGCAACTTCTCGCAGACGTCTTCACCGGCATCCGCCCAGCCCTTGAGCATCTTCAACGCCTTCAGGCCGTCGCTGGCCACATGCAGCCTGGCCCCTAGCTGCGACAGGGTTTCCCGTAGTTGCGCCAGGGCCACGGTGGAGTCGTCCACCAGGAGGATTTCCCGTCCCCGGGCGCGCTGCAGCAGTGGATCCTCCAGCTTGTCCCGGGACACCTTGGCGTTGTACGGAACGATTTCCGCCAGGACCTTCTCTACATCGATGATCTCGACCAGTTGCTCATCGACCTTGCTGATGGCGGTCAGGTAATGCTGGCGACCGGCGCTGGTCGGCGGCGGCATGATGGCTTCCCAGTTCATGTTGACGATGCGATCGACGCCACCGACCAGGAACGCCTGCACGGAGCGGTTGTACTCGGTGACGATGATGGTACTGTTCGGCCCCGGTTCGAGCGGGCGCATGCCGATCGCCTGGGACAGGTCGATCACCGGCAGGGTCTGGCCGCGCAGGTTGACCACACCGCACACGTAGCTATGGCGCTGTGGCATCAGGGTAAGCTTCGGCAACTGCAGGACTTCCTGCACCTTGAAGACGTTGATCGCGAACAATTGCCGGCCCGCGAGGCGGAACATAAGGATTTCCAGGCGGTTCTCGCCTACCAGCTGTGTGCGTTGGTCTACCGTGTCGAGAATGCCAGCCATTGAATCCCCCAGGCTTGTCGCAAAAGTAAAAAGCATCGGCTTTATATCGGCCGTATGCGGCTTGGCTTGACCCCTCGCAGAAAAAGCACTCGGGGGCATTGATGTCACTTTAGCATCATGCTTTACTTTGCCCACAGCCTTTCATGCGCTGTCCCGCGACCGGGCTAACCCCGGAAAACCTCATCAGGGAAACCCTTATCAACAATCGGGTTGGACCTGATATTCGTGATATCCGTTAGCCATTAATGTGACGCCATTCTCAATGCATGAATGGAGTCAGGCCTGTGTTCGCTAACAAACTGCTGTGGCCAGCCTCCGTTCCTGACCGTTCGTCCGTCTGCCTTGGGGCCTTGCGTTCGTATTCGGGGGGAGCGGACCGATGCTGAACGACACACCGGATATGAGCGCCGTCCAGGATTTCCTGGGTGAGGCCCATCTGCTGCTAAGCCGTGGCCAGGAATGCCTGCAGCATTTTCAGCAGATCGGCGAGGATGCCGATGCCAGCCATTGCCTGATCCATACCCTGGCTTCCCTTAGGGACAGGGCGCGCAGCGTCGGGCTGTTGGAGATTGCCGACTTTTGCGCGGCACTGGTTGCATTGCTCGAACCCGCCGAATACCGCAACCGTCTGCATGGGCCAGCATTGGGCATCCTTGAAGCCTGCCTGTGCCTGCTGGCCTGGCAAGTCGAACTGATCGACCCGTACAGCGGCACGCTTAACCTGGATGCCGAGGAACAACGGGAACTGCTGGACAGCCTGGAAAACATCCTGCGCGCACCCGTGCAGACCGCCTGAACAGCCCCCGCACCGTGCCAACCCCTCTGGCACGGCCCCGGTACAATCAGCGCGTACAATCAAAGTTCAACTAAGCCGTGTCGAAAACATATCCGACATGCATATCGCTGTGATTCGGCATTGCACTAAGCAGCAACTAAGCCGCCTCTTTCCATTAAATTCCATCACTACGGAAACAGCAGATGCACGCTTTCAGGGAAGTTTGGGTTCGCCAACAGTAGTGGCAAAGTGCTAGAATCGCGACCTCGACGGAACGACCGTACCAGCCCGTAAAACCTGACTCATCGGCCCATTAACAGACCCGACGACCAATTGCGTCCAAGGTGTTAACATGCGCCGCCCGAGCCGGTAGCCGACTGTTGGCCATGCTGGAACATGGCGCTCTCAACGCACTGGAAAAGTGCCAGGCCGCCTTGTTGCAACATGATGATAAAAGTTGTTGAAGGTCTTGCTTAAAAGCCTTTCAATCACCCCGGACTGGCTTTGAAAAGTGATCTTTCAATGGCTTCATTTCCCGTGTACTCAAGCCTCAAGACGTTCACCCGCTGTCCGCGCGGCGCGGTCCTGCTGCACCGGGCCGCAGTGCTGGCGAGCCTGGCCTCGCTGGCGGCCGGACTGGCCTGCCACCTGAACGCCGCACCCCTGCCGGTGTTCGTGGTCCTGCTGCAGGCCCTTTGCCTTGTGGCGGTCCTGTGGGCAGGCCATTGGCGCAAGCACAGCCTGATGATGTCTCCCCAGGAACTGGCCGACCGTCTGCTCAAGGTCCAGGAAGGCGAGCGCCAGCGCCTGAGCCGCGAACTGCACGACGACATCGGCCAATCGCTCACCGCGGCCAAGCTCCAGGCCGAGTGGCTGCAACGACGCATTCCACAACCGCTCGAGCAGCACTGCAGCACGCTGCGCAGCACCCTGGACGACACCCTGGCAAATGTGCGCAACCTTGCCACCAGCCTTGCGCCACGCCAGCTCAACAGCCTGGGGCTGGAAGCCAGCCTGCGCGCGCACTTGACGCGCACCCTGGAAAATACCGACCTGCGCTGGAGCCTGGAATGCAGGAGCCGCCTGGATGGCATTCCGGAGGACATGGCCATGGCCGCCTTCCGTATCACCCAGGAAGCGGTGACCAACGTGTTGCGCCACGCCCGGGCGGATAACCTGATCGTACGGTTCCAGCGCCAACCCGAAGGCCTGTCGCTGTCGATCAGTGATGATGGCCAGGGTTTCCGGCCCTCGTCCGACCCCGGGAGCGAGGGCCAGTGCGGCATGGCCGGCATGGCCGAACGTGCGCAACTGCTCAACGGCAGCCTCACGGTACATAGCGATCCAGGCAAGGGCACGCGCATAGACGCGCTGTTCCCCTGGCCTCCCCGCACGCGCGAGCGCGCCAACTCAAGTAAGACTTCATGACCTGTAAATTGCTGTTGGTTGACGACCACTCCCTGATCCGCGCCGGCGTGCGCGCCCTGGTCTCCGACATCCCCGGCTATACCGTAGTGGGCGAAGCCTGCGACGGCAGCCAGTTGGTGGAACTGGTGCGCGAGCTCGCGCCGGACATCGTCTTGCTCGACCTGTCGATGCGGGCCATGGGCGGACTGGATGCCTTGAGCCAATTGCATGCCGAAGGCATGCATTGCAAGGTGCTGATCCTGTCCATGCACACCGATCCGCACCTGATCATGCAGGCCCTGGAAAGCGGTGCCCACGGCTACCTGCTCAAGGACACCACGGCCACCGAGCTGGAGCAGGCCCTGGCGGCGCTGCGCAATGACGAGCGCTACCTGAGCCCGGCCATCGCCCACACCGTGATCAACCAGGCCCTGCTGCGCGGGCAGAAACCAGAGCCCATGGACAACCACAACCTCACGGCCCGCCAGCTGGAAATCCTGCGCCTGATCGTGCGCGGCAAGTCCACCCGGGAAATCGCCAATGGCCTCGGCCTGAGCGTGAAGACCGTCGAAACCCACCGCTCGCAGATCATGAAACGCCTGCATATCTACGACGTTGCGGGCCTGGTGCTGTTTGCAGTGCGTGAGCAGATCATCAGCCTCGACGACTGAGCAAGGGCGAGTTCGCCGGCAAATGCAGGCGCAGCGCCTTGGGCAAGACGCGAAAGCGCAAGTTGTCGCCTTGCAAGGGCTCGCCGTCGAGGTTGATATCCAGCCCCTGCGAGCCCTTGACCTCCACCCACGGCAGGCGCGCACGGACGAACATGCTGTCCAGCCCCAGGCCGCCGGCGAGCAGGTCGCGCAGGGTGCCGACCACTTCCTGGGGCGCCGGCAGGATGCTGATATCGAGCAAGCCATCGTCCACCACTGCCTCCGGACACAGCACATGCCCGCCACCGGCCTGGCGACCATTGCCGATGCCCAGTGCCAGCAGGTCGCCCTGCCAATGGAAATCCGGCCCTTGCAGGCTGACCGACGCCGCTCCCAGTTCGGTGAAGCGGGACAGCCCGGTAAACAGATAGGCTGCCGCGCCGAGTACCTTTTTCAAGTCTTCCGAGGTCTGCGCGGTGACCTGGCTGCCGAAGCCGCCAGTGCCCATATTGAGGAACACCTCACCATCGACTTCGCCCAGGTCAACCGGGCGCGCCTCGCTCTCCAGAAGCTCCAGCGCCGCCGCAGGCTCCAGCGGAATACCGGCGGCATGGGCAAAGTCATTGGCAGTGCCCAGCGGCAGCAAGGCCAGGCTCGCCGAGGCCCCGGCCTTGACCATGGCGTGGCTGACATCGCGCAGGGTGCCATCACCACCGCCGGCGATCAGTTGCGGGTAGCCGGCCTCCAGCGCTTCGTTCACCAGCCGTCCGGCATCACCACCTTCCCAGGTCAGTCGCACGTCCAACTGCCAGCCACGCTCGCGCATGGCCGCAACCGCCGCACGTACATCGTCATTCATTGCCTGCTTGCCATGCAGGACCAGCAGTGCCTTGCGCTCGCTCATGGATCGCCCTCCCCGGCGGATTCTCATCTGCTATCTGGACCATCGCGCTACAGGAAAAGTTGAGCTGTCTTACGAGCGGCATGGAAAAATCCTGCGACCGCGACCATGCTTCGACAAATAATTGGCAAAAAAATCAGGCCACGAAAAAAAGCCATTTTATTGACATTCACCAGCATAGGTCGCGAGGAAGTGCCATGCGCGTACTCTGGACACTGCCCTACCTGCCTTGGCCAATCACCAGCGGCAGCAAGTCCCGGCAATTTCATCTGCTGCGCGGCATGGCGCTGCGGGGTCATCGCATCACCCTGCTGACGCAATCCCGGGTCCCGCTGTGCAACAGAACGCGAGAGGCGCTGGAGCCCTTGCTCGAGCGCCTGATCGTGCTGCCGCGGCGCCCCCTGCGAAGCCCGCTGAACGTGCTGGCAGCCGTGTCCGCCGGCTATCCGATGCGCGCCTGCATCAACGGCCTGGCCCCGCACCTGCGTCATCGGTTCGAGCAACTGCTGCAGGAGCACTGGGACGTGATCCAGATCGAACACAGCTACAGCTTCCAGCCATTCGAACGGGCGCTGCAGGCCAGCGGGTTGCCGTTCGTGGTCAGCGAACATCAGGTGGAATGGCGCAGGGGCGCCGCCTGCCAGGACCTTTTGCCCCTGTGGCTGCGCCCCTTCAACAGCTTCGACGGCTGGCGCTATCGGCGCTGGGAAACACGAGTGCTGGCACAGGCCAGCAAGGTGATCGCAGTAAGCCCGTGCGACGCCGACGCACTCAGCCGCCTCGGCGGCAAGCCGGTGGAGGTCGTGGTCAATGGCGTGGATTGCGCGCATTACCAGCACATCGATTTCGCGCCGCATAGCCAGCGCCTGTTGTTCGTCGGCAATTTCGAACACTGTGCCAACCGCCAGGCCATCGAATGGGCACTGGAAGAAATCATGCCGCAGGTCTGGCAAGGCAATCCGGCGGTGCGCCTGGCGATAGTCGGCCATGCGCTGCCGGAACAGTGGCGGCTGCACTGGAATGATCCACGCATCGAATGGGTCGGGTACCTGCCCGATCTACGCGAACTGCAGCGCCTCTCGGCGGTGTTCTTCGCGCCATTGCGCCAGGGTGGCGGATGCAAGGTGAAGCTGCTGGAAGCCATGGCGGCGGGATTGCCGGTGGTGACGACACCGTCGGGCGTTTCGGGGCTTGAGGTCACATGCGGCGAGCATTACCTCGGCGCCGAAGACGCGGGCGACCTGGCGCTGACCCTGACCCGGCTGTTGAACCAGCCACAGCGAATGCGCCAGCTCTCGCAGGCCGGGCGAGCCTTCGTGCGCGAGCGGCATGACTGGAGCGTGGCGGTGATGCAGCTGGAGGGCGTGCATCAGCGCCTGCTGAGTCGGCCGGTCAGGGCCGGCGATCTTCCTGATGCCCTGCCAAGCGCGAGCGCTGGGCCTGCCTAGGACCGGCAGATGCCCTTCAACCGAGCAATTCACTCAAGGGAATGAACTGGACGATATCGCCCTGCCGGGGGGTGCTGCCCTCCAGCACCTCCACCAGCCCTTCGGCCCAGGCCGCGCTGCGTAGCACCCCGGAACTCTGGTTGCGGTAGATCCTTGCCTGGCCCTGCTCCAGCCGGGCACGCAGGTACTCGCGGCGATTGCCCGCCTTCGGCCAGTCGAACCCGGCCGGCACGGCGAAGTGCAAGGGCTCGACATCCTGCACCCCCTGCCGGCGCAGCAGATAGGGACGGGTCAGCAGGCCGAAGGTGACCAGGGTCGAGGCGGGGTTTCCGGGCAGGCCGATCACCGGCACGCCGTTGTACTGACCCACGGTCAGCGGCTTGCCCGGCTTGATCGCCAGTTTCCACAACGCCAGTTCGCCGGCCTCGCGCAGGGCGATGCCGAGATAATCCGCCTCGCCCACCGATACACCACCGGTTGAAAGAATCAGGTCCACTGCCCCCAGCTCGCCGAGACGCAGGCGGGTCTGCTCGAGGTTATCGGGCAGGATCCCGGCATCCACCACCTCGCAACCCAGGCGTTGCAGCCAGCTGCACAGCAGGCGACGGTTGCTGTTGTAGATCTGCCCTGGTCCCAGTGGCAGCCCCGGCTCGACCAGCTCGTCACCGGTGGACAGCACCGCCACTCTGACCCGGCGCACCACGCTGAGCGAGGCGTGACCGAGGGTCGCCGCCAGGCCCAGTTCGATCGGCCCCAGGCGCGTGCCTGCCGCCAGCACCAGTTCTCCGGCACGGGTTTCCTGGCCTTGCGGGCGGATATTCTGACCGAGGCTCAACTCCTCGGTGAAACGTACGCGCTGGTCAGCCAGGACTTCGGCGTTCTCCTGCATTTCAACGCAGTCGGCACCTTCCGGCACCGGCGCGCCGGTGAAGATCCGCGCGCAGGTTCCAGGCTGCAACGGCTGCGGTGCATGCCCGGCGAAGATCCGCTGGCTGACCGGCAGCGGCTCGCCGGTCCAGTCGGCGATACGCAGGGCGTACCCGTCCATTGCACTGTTCGGCCATGGCGGCAGGTCGATGGACGCGTGCAGGTCCGCTGCCAGCACCCGACCTTCGGCATCGGCCAGGGTAGCCTCTTCGACATCACGGATCGGCGCCGCCGCAGCCAGTTCCAGCAAGCGCTGGAGAGCCGCTTCCACCGGCATCAGCGGCCGTGCCGCCGGCGCCTCAGCCACGGCTTTCGCAGGGCGCGGCCTGCTTCAGGTGCGGTACGAAATTGCACGGCCGGTGGCGATTGTCCAGTTGCTCGGCGAGGATACCGTCCCAGCCGGTGCGCACCGCATTGGTCGAGCCCGGCAGGCAGCAGACCAGGGTACCGTTGGCCAGGCCGGCCAGGGCGCGGGACTGAATGGTGGAGGTGCCGATATCGGCCACGGAAATCTGCCGGAACAGTTCGCCGAAACCGTCGACCTGCTTGTCCAGCAGGCAGCTCACGGCTTCCGGGGTACTGTCGCGCCCGGTGAAGCCGGTGCCGCCGGTGATCAGCACCACCTGCACGCTGTCGTCGGCAATCCAGGCAGCGACCCGGGCGCGGATCTTGTACAGGTCGTCCTTGAGCAGCACCCGTTCGGCAAGATGGTGCCCGGCCTCGGTGAGGCGATCGACGAAGACCTGGCCGGAGGTATCGGTTTCGAAGGTGCGGGTGTCGCTGACGGTCAGCACGGCAATGTTGAGCGGCACGAAGGGCGCGTCGGCCTTGGCTTTCATGGCATAAGTCCGTAGATCCAGGGGAATGGCCGGTGTTATATCACAGGGCAGGGTTGCCCCGCGCGAGCAACCCGGCATGGCATTGCTGCCGGTCAATACGGCGATCAGGCACTGGCCGCAACTTCGTACTGAACTTGCTGTAACTGTTTGCGTCTTAACGAACTATACGGCCCCACTTAACTGGAGATTTACCCATGATCAAACGGACCCTTCCCGCCTTCCTGCTCGCTCTTGGCATTGGCGCCCTGGCCGGTTGCTCGACCCCTACCGTGATCACCCTCAACGACGGTCGTGAAATCCAGGCCGTCGATACCCCGAAATACGATGACGATTCGGGCTTCTACGAAATCGAGCAACTGGATGGCAAGCGTACCCGGGTCAACAAGGACCAGATTCGCACCGTGAAAGAGCTGTAAGCGCCTTCGTAAAAAAGCCCCCGTTCCATACGAAACGGGGGCTTGTCGAAGCGAAATTTTTGAGTAGAATTTTCTTCATCGGAGTGTAGCGCAGCCAGGTAGCGCGTCTCGTTCGGGACGAGAAGGCCGCAGGTTCGAATCCTGTCTCTCCGACCAATCGCTCACGAAAAAGCCCGCCTAGTGCGGGCTTTTTCGTGCTTGTCCCTTCCACTTTGCCTGGAGTGGGTCAGTCAGTCTTGGGTTGACTGGTCCGGCCTCATCGCTGGCAAGCCAGCTCCCACAGGTACTGCTCAGGTCTTGAGATTTGTGCTGACCCTGTGGGAGCTGGCTTGCCAGCGATGAGGCCATAAGGGGCAAAGAAGATCCTTGCCCCCTTGAACAGTCTTATTGAACAGCCACCGGCTGCTCTTCCGGCAACACCGGAACGAAGGTCAGGCCCAGGCGCGAGCTGGTCCACTCGCGGGTCTTGTTGGTCAGCTCGAGATTGTTGTTCAGCTTCTGACCATAGGTCGGCACGATTTCCTTCAGCTTGGCCTGCCACTCGGGGCTCTTGATGCGGTCCTTGAAGGTTTTTTCCAGCACGGTCAGCATGATCGGCGCAGCGGTCGAGGCACCTGGCGAGGCGCCCAGCAGCGCAGCGATCGAGCCATCCTCGGAGGCCACCACCTCGGTACCGAACTGCAGGATGCCGCCATGCACCGCATCCTTCTTGATGATCTGCACGCGCTGGCCGGCCTGCAGCAGTTTCCAGTCTTCGTTCTTCGCGTTCGGGAAGTATTCGCGCAGCGCAGCCATGCGGTCGTCGAAGCTGAGCATCAATTGACCCATCAGGTAGGTGCTCAGGTCGATGTTGTCGATGCCGGCGTGGGTCATCGGCATGATGTTATGGGTGTTCAGCGCAGCGAACATGTCCAGCAGCGAACCGTTTTTCAGGAACTTGGTGGAGAAGGTCGCGAACGGGCCGAACAGCAGCACTTCCTTGCCATCGATGATGCGCGTGTCGAGGTGCGGCACCGACATCGGCGGCGCGCCGACCGACGCCTTGCCGTACAGCTTGGCCTTGTGCCGGGAAACGATGTCCTGGTTGTCGGTCATCAGGAACTGGCCGCCCACCGGGAACCCGGCGTAGCCGTCAGCTTCCGGAATGCCGGACTTCTGCAGCAATTTCAGGGCGCCACCACCGGCACCGATGAACACGAACTTCGCCTTGACGCTGGTTTCCACGCCCTTGTTGCCGAGGTCGGCGACCACGACGGTCCAGGTGTTGTCGGCGTTGCGCTTGATGTCGCGGACTTCGTGACGCAGGTTCAGGCTGACCTTGTCGCTCTTGGTCAGCGAACCCACCAGTTGGCGAGTGATTTCGCCGAAGTTGACGTCGGTACCGATGCTCATGCGGGTTGCGGCGACTTTCTGGTCGGCAGCACGGCCTTCCATGACGATCGGCACCCACTTGGCGATCTGTGCATGGTCCTCGGAGTACTCCATGCCGCGGAACAGCGAGCTGTGCTGCAGGGCGGCGTGGCGCTTGCGCAGGAACTCGACGTTCTTGTCGCCCCAGACGAAGCTCATGTGCGGCACGTTGTTGATGAACGAGCCCGGGTTGTTCAGGACCTTCTGCTCGACCTGGTAGGACCAGAACTGCTTGGAGATCTCGAACTGCTCGTTGATGCCCACGGCCTTGCTGATATCCATGGTGCCGTCGGCGGCTTCGCTGGTGTAGTTCAGCTCGCAGAAGGCGGAGTGGCCGGTACCGGCGTTGTTCCAGGCATTGGAGCTTTCTTCGGCAACCTGGTCCATGCGCTCGTAGATATTGATCGACCAGTCAGGTTGCAGCTCGTGCAGGTAGGTGCCGAGGCTGGCACTCATGATGCCGCCACCGATCAGCAGCACGTCGACGGTCTTTTCCGGTTCACTGGGCTTGGAGCAACCAATGACGCTCAGGCACAGGAGCGCCAAAAGGACTTTTTTCATAATTCATCCAATTGAAGTGAAGGTGTTGGCTGGACCGCCGCGCCCGGGTGCACGCCCTGGTTTTATCGTTGTGCTCACTCGGTGGTGGCTGGGGTATCTGGAAGCGGGGTGCGGTCTGATGCCGTGGCTGCACTGGCAGCCCATGGTCTTGTAAAGCGGGGACTTGGCCCGCGCCGGCGCCTCACAAAGCACGAAGCGGGCCAACTTTCCCGCGACCAACGGCCAATAGGCGAGGCGCATGGTCGCACCCCATATTGCGCGGTTTATCTGGCGGGTTTCCGCCATGATTCGTCGCTGTATAACCCCAGAGTGGCGGATTTCCCCCTGTATCTGGCGTAAGCCCCTTCTACTGCGGACCGAACTGCAACGCTGCCAGCCGCGCATAGAGCGGGTTTTCCGCGATCAATTGCCGATGGCTGCCAATCGCTACCAATTTTCCCCCATCGATCACAGCGATGCGATCGGCGTGCTGCACCGTCGCCAGGCGGTGAGCGATGACCAGCGTGGTACGCCCTGCCATCAGGTTTGGCAGCGCTTGCTGGACCAGGTGTTCGCTCTGCGCATCGAGGGCGCTAGTGGCTTCGTCGAGCAGCAGGATGGGCGCGTCCACCAGCAAGGCCCGGGCAATTGCCAGGCGCTGGCGCTGACCGCCGGATAGGCCGAGGCCGGCGTCGCCCAGGTGCGTCTGGTAGCCGTCGGGCAATTGCAGGATGAACTCATGGGCGTGGGCACTGCGGGCGGCGGCCTCGACCTGGGCGAAGCTGGCGTCGGCACGGCCGTAGCGGATGTTGTCCTCGACCGTGCCGAAGAACAGCGCAGGGTTCTGCGCTACCAGGGCGAAGTGGCGGCGCAGATCCTGGGGATCAAGCGTGGTCAGGGGCTGGCCGTCGAGGAGAATGCGGCCCTCCTGCGGGTCGTGGAAGCGCAGCAGCAGGTCGAACAGGGTCGACTTGCCCGCACCCGATGGCCCGACCAGGGCGAGGGTCTGTCCGGGCTCGATGCGCAGATCCAGTCCGTCGATGGCCGGGCGATCGGGGCGCGTCGGATAGGCGAAGCGCACGCCTTGCAATTGCAGTTCGCCGCGAACCCGCTCTGGCAGCCTCACCCCACCGTCGACCGGCGCAAGGATCTCGCTGCGAGCCGCGAGCAGTTCGGCAATCCTCTCGGCCGCACCGGCAGCACGTTGCAGCTCGCCGATCACTTCGCTGACGGTGCCGAAGGCACTGCCAACGATCAGGCTATAGAAAACGAAGGCCGCCAGGTCGCCACCGGAGATGCGCCCAGCGATCACGTCCATGCCACCGACCCACAGCATCACGCCCACCGCCCCGAGCACCAGGACGATCACCAGGGTAATCAACCAGGCGCGCTGGACAATGCGCTTGCGCGCCGTGGCGAAGGCCGCCTCGACGGTTTCGCCGAAGCGCTGGCGGTCCTGCGCCTGGTGGTTATAGGCCTGTACCGTCTTGATCTGGCCGAGGGCCTCGGCGACGTAGCTGCCGACATCGGCAATGCGGTCCTGGCTTTGCCGCGACAGGCTGCGTACGCGCCGGCCGAACACCAGGATCGGCGCCAGCACCAGCGGCAGGGCCAGGACCACGATACTGGTTAGCTTCGGATTGGTGACGAACAGCAGGATGATGCCGCCCACCACCATCAGCACATTGCGCAGGAACAGCGACAGCGACGAACCGATCACCGATTGCAGCAGCGTGGTGTCGGCAGTCAGCCGCGACTGGATCTCCGAGCTACGGTTGTGCTCGAAAAAGCCGGGATGCAGGCCAAGCAGATGATCGAACACCTGCCGACGGATATCGGCCACCACCCGCTCACCGATCCAGGAGACCAGGTAGAAACGGCTGAAGGTGCCCACCGCCAGGGCCAGCACCAGGGCCATGAACAAGGCGATGGACTGGCCCAGCAAGTCGGGCGAGCGGGTCACGAAGCCCTGGTCCACCAACAGGCGGATGCCCTGCCCCATCGACAAGGTAATGCCGGCGGTGACCACCAGGGCCAGGAGGGCCAGCAGCGCCTGCCTGCGGTACGGACGCACGAAACGCCAGGCCAGGTGCAGGGCCCGGCGCTGGCGGGAAGAAAGCGGATCGAACATGTGGACGGCTGCCGTAGGTAATTACAACGAGTCGGGAAGAACCTTAGACCGCATCGGTCTAAAGTAGCGCTGGTTCTTGAAGGAACTTTCTGTTGGACTGTCGGTTCGCATGATGAGACAGCGAAAAGGAGTTGTCACAGCCTGGTCATCACGCGTGATTAATCTGGGCTTAGCCACCCTGAGGAGGAGACAGGAAATGAGCTTGCAGCAAAGCAGCAACACCCAACAACGCCCGGCCCAGCCTGTGCCGGCATTCGGTTCGGTCATCGACGCGCAAGGCCGCGAGATCCCGATCACCGAACAGATGATCCAGCAGGCCTGCCGCGAGCTGGATAACAGCCGGGTCAACCCGGTGAAGAAGGGCTGAGACCCTCGCCTATTCGAAACCCGGCCCTGGTGCCGGGTTTTTTATTGCCCGCAGGCCCCCGCGAACCCTGTAGGAGCGGGTTTACCCGCGATGAGGCCCTGAGGGCCGGCAAAGCGATCAGCCCTCGACCACACACCCCAGCGCCGCCGCCACCTTCCGAACCTCCTGCCCTTCAGCCCGAACCTTCAATCCCTCGATCTCGCGCCGCACCGGATAGCCCTTGCGCAACAGATCGAAGGCCAGCTTCTGCGCCGCCGGATCATTGCCCAGGCTGCGGCGAAAATCCGCGTCGTCCCGGCGCGGGTCATACACCGCACGGCACAGCGTCGCCAGGGCCCAGGCCGGGTCGGTATCGGCCTGCAGCTCGACCCGGGCCAGCCAGGGAGCGGGCAGCAGGTCGGCGAGCTGCACCTGCTCCGGCTCGCCGCGCCAGGCGCAATACGCCTGGTAGATCTGCGCGGTACCACGCTGCTTGCCGTCGAGACTGTAGCCGGCGATATGCGGGGTGGCGATCACGCACAGGTCGGCCAGCTCCACATCCACCAGCGGTTCCTCCTCCCAGACATCCAGTACCGCCAGCACGTCTTCGCGCTCCAGCAGCAGCTCGCGCAGGGCGCTGTTGTCGATCACCGGGCCACGGGCGGCGTTGATCAGCCAGGCGCCCGGGCGCAGCCGGGCCAGGCGTTCGTGATCGAGCAAATGCCAGGTCGGCTGCTCGCCGACGCGGGTCAGAGGGGTGTGCAAGCTGATCACATCGCACTCGGCCAGGATCCGCTCCAGCGCTACATAATCCCCGCCCTCCGCCGCCTGCCGTGGCGGATCGCAGACCAGCACCTTCCAGCCCAGGCCGCGCAGCACCTGGATCAGGCGGCCACCGACCTGGCCGGCACCGACCACGCCATAGGTCCGCTGCGAAAGGTCGGCGCCGTCCAGCTCGGCCAGGGTCAGCAGGCTGCCCAGCACGTAGTCGACCACCCCACGGGCGTTGCAGCCCGGCGCACTGGACCAGTGGATGCCGGCGTCGGCGAAATAGCCGAGGTCCAGGTGATCGGTGCCAATGGTGCAAGTGCCGACGAAGCGCACCTGGCTGCCTTCCAGCAAGGCGCGGTCGACCCGGGTCACCGAACGGACCAGCAGCACGTCGGCGTCGCGCACGCAGTCACGGTCGATGGCCCGCCCCGGATAACGCCGGATCTCGCCGAAACCGGCAAAGAAGGCATCGAGCAGGGGGATGTTTTCGTCGGCAACGATCAGCATGGGCGGGACTCCTGTGAGGGGCTGCAGTGTAGGGGCTGCACAGGACAATGACCAAGCGCTGTCTGCACCGGCCCCTCAAAGGAGCATGCTCATCCCAGGTTGAAGCGCGCCGTGTTGTCGTTGAGCGCGCGGCTGCCCTGGCTGAGGGTGTCCGCGGCCTGGTTCACCGCCCGCGCACCGTCCAGCAAACGCCCGGCGGCCTGGTCGACCTGCTGGATGCTGCCACTGACTTCATCGGCGGTGCCGGTCTGCTCCTCGACCGCCGTGAGGATCTGCGCCAGGGTATCGGTGACGCCCTGCACCGCCCCGGCGATCTGCCCCAGGCGCTCGCCCAGCCCGGTCACCGACTGCGCGTCCTGTACGGCCTGGCCACAGGCCAGCTCCATCAGGCTGACCGCCTGGGTCACGGTGGCGCGCAAACTGTCCACCGTGCCGGCGATCTGCGCCGTGGAGGCCTGGGTGCGCTGGGACAGGCTGCGCACTTCATCGGCCACCACTGCGAACCCGCGCCCCTGCTCCCCGGCCCGCGCTGCCTCTATGGCAGCGTTGAGCGCCAGCAGGTTGGTCTGCTCGGCAATGCCGCGAATGGCATCCACCACCGACTGGATCTGCTGCCCCTGCTCGCTGACCCGCCCCAACGCCTCGGCGGTATCGGTCAGGCGGCGATTGAGCTGCTGGATGCTGTCGGTGGTGCGCTGGCTGTCCCGGCTGCTGTCTTCGGCGATGCGCCGGGTCTGCCGGGCGCTGTCGGAGGCATGCTCGCAGCTTCTGGCGACTTCCTGGGAAGTGGCCGCCAGTTGCGTGGCAGCCGCAGCGATCTGGCTGATCTGCTGTTGCTGGCGCTCGACATCCTGCAAGGTGCCGTTGGCCTGGACGTTCAGGGTCTGTACCGCCGAGCCCAGTTGCCGGGTTTCGTGGTTGACCCCGAGCAGGCTGGCACGCAATTGCACCACGGCGACGTTCAGCGCCTGGCTGATCGCCGCCAGCTCGTCGCGCCCCTGCACCGAGACTTCGACGCACAGGTTGCCGTCGCGCAAGGACTCGGCCAGGGTGGTGATACCGCTGGCGCTACGGCGGATCGAAGCCTGCAGGCAGGCGAACAGGTACAACGCCAGCAGCAGCAACAGGCCGATGGTGGCGCCCACCGGGATGAACTCGCGATTGGACTTGGCGTGGTAGTAGTCCAGCCGCTCATGCAGCGACTGCAATGACTGCTCGCGCAGGCCGGACATGTCGTCCAGCAAGCGGCCGATGCTGGCTTCGAAATCGGCCGGCTTGAGTTTGATCGCGCCACCGAACACGCCGTCATCCAGCACCGCCAGTTCGGCATCGAGCGCCTTGGTGCCCGCCTCGTAGCGCGTGCTCCAGCCCTGCAGCTCGGGCGGCAGCCGGGTTTGCAGGGCAGCGGCGGTCTTGACCATCTGCTCGCGGGCATCGCCGATACGGCTGCGCAAATCGCGCATCTGCAGGCGGCTTTGCAGGCTGAACTGGCCGGAAACCACCGAGGTCTGGCCGATGCTCGCCATGCGTCCGATGCGCTCGATCAGTTCGGGCGCCTGCTGGGTCGAGAGCTGCATCAACAGGTAGGTTTCCAGCCAGGGGTCGAGAATCAGCCCGCTGTCCATGGCGATCTGTTCGCGCAAGGCTTGCAGATGGCCGACGCTCGCGGTGAAGCGCTCGTAGCCGTCCGGCCACCAGCCGATCCCGCGCAGGGACTGGCTGTCCAGGCCGGACACCGAGCCTTGCAGGGTGTCGTAGCGGGCCAGGGCGTCGGCGCCGGCCTTCTCATCGACCAGAGCGACCTTGAGGTTCTTCAGCGATTGATCGATACGCGGCAGCGCCGCGTCGATCTCGCCCATCAACTGGCGCGCCTCGGCAGTCGGCTCGCGCAGGATATCCACGGCTTTCCAGCGCGCGGCCCGATAGCGCTGGGCCGACAGCTCGCGTTCCAGCTCGTCGAGCACCCGCAACTGGCGCACCCCGGACTGCTCGCCGGCGATCACCGCCAGCCGGGCGCGGTAATCCATGCCGATCAGCCCCAGGCTGAACAACAGCGGCAACATGAACAGCAGAAACAGCAACTGGAACTTGCGCGCGAAGCCGAAACGCCCCAACAGACGCGCACCCGGTGACAACAGACGATTCATGACTCACTCCTGCGCATAGGGGTACCCTTGAGCGCAAACGTTTCTGCAGCCGCCCAGGGTGATAGCGTTTCGCTAGCAACCTGTATGCCGGATACAGAGAACCCAGGAGAGAGACCGCCCGGTAAAGGATGCAGCCAAAAGGCTTGCACCCATTCCATGCACGCTGCCGGTGCGGGCGTCACCGGAGGAAACAGGGGTGTAACAGCTGTAGCTCAGTCGAGCTTCTTGCGAATCCAGTAAAGGTAGGTGCCGCCCTCTTCTTCCTGCTGCACCAGCTCGTGCCCGAGGAACACGCAGAACTTGGGAATGTCGCGGCGGGTGGAGGGATCGGTGGCGATGACCTTGAGCAGGCCGCCGGCGCCCAGGTCGCGCACGTATTGATGCAGCATCATCACCGGCTCGGGACAGTTCAGGCCGGTGGCGTCGAGCACGGCGTCAGGGGTGAAATCGGTCATGTGGAGCACTCCGTAAGCGAAAAGTCAGCGAGGCTTGATGTCGAGGCGGCGCAGGTGGCAGGTCACTTCCTCGCGGTCGTGATAAAGCTGCTTGCAACCGATGGAGACCTTGACCTTGCGTGCCTTGAAGCCCTCCTCGATGCGCTCCAGCAGGCGCCGCACCTCGGCATAACGTTGCTTCATCGGCAGCTTGAGGTTGACCACCGCCTCGCGGCAATGCCCGTCGCCCAGCCATTCTTCGATCATCGACGCGGTACGTGCCGGCTTCTCGACGATATCGCACACCATCCAGTCGACCATCTGCTTCGGCTTCCAGGTAAAGCCATCGACCATCAGGTGCTGCACCAGGCCGGTATCCATCAGGCTTTCAGCCATGGGGCCGTTATCGATGGCGGTCACCAGCATGCCGCGCCTGACCAGCTGGTAGGTCCAGCCGCCCGGAGCGGCGCCCAGGTCAACGCCGGTCATGTCATCGCCAAGGCGCTGCTCCCACTGCTCGCGAGGAATGAAATGGTGCCACGCCTCTTCCAGCTTCAGGGTCGAACGGCTCGGCGCCTCGCGGGGGAACTTAAGGCGCGGGATACCCATGGGCCACATGGCCGAGTTGTCCGCATCGGCCAGGCCAAGGAACACCCGCCGGCCACTGATGAAGGTCAGCAGCAGGCGCGGACCCGGGCCGTTTTCCACCAGGCGCCCGGCCTTGACCAGGGCCTTGCGCAGCGGCACCTCGAACTTGCGGCAGAAGGTGGACAGTTCCTTGCCGTCATTGCTGTCCATGACCTCCAGCCACAGGCTGCCGGCCACCGGATAGTCGGCCAGGTACTCCAGCAGCACGCTGATGCGATCGCTTTCCGGCAATTCGACGAAGCTGCCCCGGGCCCACTGGCGCGGGAAGATCAACTGCTTGAAACGCAGCGCGCCCATGATCTGCGCAGCGCCTTCGGCGTCGTTGCAGATGAACTCGGCGCAGGCGGTCTGCGGCTTGGCCTTGGCATAACCGGCAACGCCGAGCAACGCGGCGTGCTCGCTGATTTCGGAACAGACCTCGCTCTCGAAACCGGGCCGGCAATGCAGGAACAGGGTATTCATCACTCACTCCGGACGGGGACGGCTGCGCCCCGGTGGAAAATCGGCGAATGATAAAGGACTTTCGGAACTGGCGACACGCCCCGCCGGTCCAGTACTTGGTCAGGCGCGCCAAACAGGGCTACCCTGACCGCTTAGCCAGGTCCGTGCCGTGCGGACCCAGAAAGAGGCGGTGCAGCGGCAACAGCAAGGAAGGCAGCCGCTCACCGGCACAGAAGGAGTTGGTCAATGTCCTCGCTCGACAGCCTGAAAACCCTCAAGACCCTGGCCGTAAGCGGCCGCGAATACCACTACTACAGCCTGCCCGAGGCGGCGAAGGCCCTCGGCGACCTGGGCCGGCTGCCGATGTCGCTCAAGGTGCTGCTGGAAAACCTGCTGCGCTGGGAAGACGGCGAAACCGTCACCGGCGCCGACCTCAAGGCCCTGGCCGACTGGCTCAAGGAGCGCAGCTCCGACCGCGAGATCCAGTACCGTCCGGCCCGGGTCCTGATGCAGGACTTCACCGGCGTACCGGCGGTGGTCGACCTGGCCGCCATGCGCGCCGCCATGGCCCGGGCCGGCGGCGATCCACAGCGGATCAACCCGCTGTCGCCGGTGGACCTGGTGATCGACCATTCGGTGATGGTCGACCGCTACGCCAGCCCCGCCGCCTTCGGCGAAAACGTCGATATCGAAATGCAGCGCAACGGCGAACGCTATGCCTTCCTGCGCTGGGGGCAGAATGCCTTCGACAACTTCCGCGTGGTGCCGCCGGGCACCGGCATCTGCCACCAGGTCAACCTGGAATACCTCGGCCGTACCGTCTGGACCCGCGAGGAAGACGGGCGCACCTATGCCTTCCCTGACACGTTGGTCGGTACCGACTCGCATACCACCATGATCAACGGCCTCGGCGTGCTCGGCTGGGGCGTCGGCGGCATCGAGGCCGAGGCCGCCATGCTCGGCCAGCCGGTATCGATGCTGATCCCCGAGGTGATCGGCTTCAAGCTCACCGGCAAGCTGCGCGAAGGCATCACCGCCACCGACCTGGTGCTGACGGTGACGCAGATGCTCCGCAAGAAGGGCGTGGTCGGCAAGTTCGTCGAATTCTACGGCGACGGCCTGGCCACCCTGCCCCTGGCCGACCGCGCCACCCTGGCCAACATGGCCCCGGAATACGGCGCCACCTGCGGCTTCTTCCCGGTGGACGACGTCACCCTCGATTACCTGCGCCTCTCGGGCCGACCGACGGAAACCGTCGAACTGGTCGAAGCCTATTGCAAGGCCCAGGGCCTGTGGCGCGAGCCGGGCCAGGAGCCGCTGTTCAGCGACAGCCTGGCGCTGGACATGGGTGAGGTCCAGGCCAGCCTGGCCGGGCCGAAACGCCCGCAGGACCGCGTCGCCCTGCCCGGCGTGGGCAAGGCCTTCGATGACTTCCTCGGGCTCAACGTGCGCAAGGCCAATGCCGAGGGCAGCGGCGAGATCCGCCTCGGCCTGGACGGCGAGGAACACACCTTGAGGGACGGCGCCGTGGTGATCGCCGCCATCACCTCCTGCACCAACACCTCCAACCCCAGCGTGATGATGGCCGCCGGCCTGCTGGCGAAGAAGGCCGTGGAAAAAGGCCTGCAGCGCAAACCCTGGGTGAAAAGCTCCCTCGCACCGGGCTCGAAGGTGGTTACCGACTATTACCAGGCAGCGGGCCTGACGCCCTATCTGGACCAATTGGGTTTCGACCTGGTCGGCTACGGCTGCACCACCTGCATCGGCAACTCCGGTCCGCTGGCCGATCCGATCGAGGCCGCCATCGCCAGGGCCGACCTGGTGGTGGCCTCGGTGCTGTCCGGCAATCGCAACTTCGAGGGACGGGTGCACCCGCTGGTCAAGACCAACTGGCTGGCGTCGCCGCCACTGGTGGTGGCCTATGCCTTGGCCGGCACGGTGCGCATCGACCTGAGCAACGACCCGTTGGGCCGGGACGCCAATGGCCAGCCGGTGTACCTGCGGGATATCTGGCCGAGCCAGCAGGAAATCGCGGCGGCGGTGGCCCAGGTGGACACGCGGATGTTCCACAAGGAATATGCCGAGGTATTCGCCGGGGATGAACAGTGGCAAGCCATCGAGGTGCCGCAAGCGGCGACCTACGTCTGGCAGGACGACTCCACCTACATCCAGCATCCGCCGTTCTTCGACGGCATTTCCGGCCCGCCGCCGAAGATCGCGGACGTGCACGGCGCGCGGATCCTCGCCCTGCTCGGTGATTCGGTGACCACCGACCATATCTCCCCCGCCGGCAACATCAAGGCCGACAGTCCGGCCGGGCGCTACCTGCGCGACAAGGGCGTGGAACCGAAGGACTTCAACTCCTACGGTTCGCGGCGTGGCAACCACGAAGTGATGATGCGCGGCACCTTCGCCAACATCCGCATCCGCAACGAAATGCTCGGTGGCGAAGAAGGTGGCAATACCCTGCACGTGCCCACTGGCGAGAAGCTGGCGATCTACGATGCGGCCATGCGTTATCGCGACGAAGGCACGCCGCTGGTGGTGATCGCCGGGCAGGAATACGGCACCGGATCGAGTCGCGACTGGGCGGCCAAGGGCACCAACCTGCTGGGCATCAAGGCGGTGCTGGCGGAAAGCTTCGAGCGCATCCACCGCTCGAACCTGGTGGGCATGGGCGTGCTGCCCCTGCAGTTCAGCGCCGGGCAGGATCGCAAGCAACTAGGGCTGACCGGGCGGGAGAAGATCGACATCCTCGGGCTGGATGGGGTGAAGATCGAGCCGCACATGAGCCTGAACCTGCGGATCACCCGGGAGGACGGCAGCGTCGAGGAAATCGCCGTGCTGTGCCGGATCGATACCTTGAATGAGGTGGAGTACTTCAAGGCCGGCGGGATTCTGCATTATGTGTTGCGGCAGATGATCGGGCGGTGATCGCACAAAAGCCATCGCTGGCAAGCCAGCTCCCACAGATCCCTGTGGGAGCTGGCTTGCCAGCGATGAGGCCATCAGCCACAACACAAAACCAGATGACCAGAACGCCATCACCGCAGCCGAAGCTGAATGCTCTGACTTATGTTGCGAAAATGTGAAAGAATGCGCGCAAATTTCATGAACGTGAAGACTTCGCTTAACCCAGGCGCACCTGGTTTTCATTGAGCGAGATCAACGTAAGTCAAATATTCATTCAATAATTTCGTAGGGCCGCCGATAACCCACGAAAGCCTTGCGGATTGAACAGCTTATGCGCAACAACCAACCGATTACCCAGAGAGAACGGACTTTCCCTGCCCAACAGCGGTTGATTTCGACTACCGATGCCAAGGGTGTCATTACCTATTGCAACGATGCGTTCATCGAGATCAGCGGTTTTTCCCGCGAGGAACTGATGCGCGCACCGCATAACCTGGTGCGCCACCCGGATGTGCCGTCGGCGGTGTTCGCCCACATGTGGGCAACCCTGAAGCAGGGCCTGCCGTGGATGGGTATCGTCAAGAACCGCTGCAAGTCCGGTGATCACTACTGGGTCAACGCCTACGTCACGCCGATCTTCGAGAACAACCAGGTGGTGGGCTACGAGTCGGTGCGGGTCAAGCCGACCGCCGAGCAGGTTCGCCGCGCCGAAGCCCTGTACAAACGCATCAATGACGGCAAGTCGGCCATCCCGCGGCGCGACAAGTGGCTGCCGGTGCTGCAGGACTGGCTGCCGTTCATCATGATCAGCCAGATTGGCTTCCTGATCGGTATCTGGCTCGGCCACTCCTGGGGCTTCGCCCTCGCCGCCGCGCTCTCCGTACCCCTGGGCCTGCTCGGCCTGGGCTGGCAGCAGCGCGGCCTCAAGCGCCTGCTGCGCCTGGCCGAACAGACCACCTCCGACCCGCTGATCGCGCAGATGTACACCGACAGCCGCGGCGTCCAGGCGCGCCTGGAAATGGCCATGCTCAGCCAGGATGCACGCCTGAAGACCTGCCTGACCCGCCTGCAGGACACCGCCGAGCACCTCAACGAGCAGGCTCGTCAGTCCGACGCACTGGCCCACAACAGTTCCTCGGGCCTGGAACGCCAGCGCGTGGAAACCGAGCAGGTCGCCGCTGCCGTCAACCAGATGGCCGCCACCACCCAGGAAGTGGCCAACCATGTGCAACGTGCCGCCGATGCGACCCAGGCCGCCAACCGCCTGACCGATCGCGGGCGCAACATCGCCGGGGAAACCCGCGACGCGATCCAGCGCCTGTCCACTGCCGTCGGCGAAACCGGGCAGACCGTCACCCAGCTCGCTCGCGACAGCGATGAGATCGGTGGCGTGGTCGATGTGATCAAGGGCATTGCCGACCAGACCAACCTGCTGGCCCTCAACGCCGCCATCGAAGCGGCCCGGGCCGGAGAAATGGGCCGTGGCTTCGCCGTGGTGGCCGACGAGGTCCGTCAGTTGGCCCAGCGCACCAGCGAATCCACCGGGCAGATCCATAGCCTGATCGCCAAGCTGCAGCAAACCGCCTCGAATGCGGTGCAGACCATGGAAGCCGGGCATCGCCAGGCCGAAGAAGGCGTGCAACGGGTGATGGAAGCCGACGAGGCGCTGGTGGGCATCAGCGAAGCGGTGGCCAACATCACCGACATGGCAACCCAGATTGCCGCAGCGACCGAGCAGCAGACCTCGGTGGCCGAGGAAATCAGCCGCAACATCAGTACCATCGCGGCGCTGGCCGACCAGACCTCGGAGCAGGCTCAGCACTCGGCGCAGCTCAGCGAGGAGCTGACCCATACGGCGACCACGCAGTACTCGCTGGTGGAGCGGTTCAACCGCTGATCGTTGCTGGAAATGCGAAAGGCCCGGAAGTGCTTAGCTTCCGGGCCTTTTTGTTGGGCTTTCGGGCCTCATCGCTGGCAAGCCAGCTCCCACAGGTCCTGCGGTGCATGCAACCCCTGTGGGAGCTGGCTTGCCAGCGATGAGGCCCGAAAGGCCACCTCACCAATCAAGCCTCAAACGACTCTCGAAATACCGTTCCTGTCCCGTCAACGGATCCTCGAACCTCAGGCTGCGCGCCAGCAGTTTCAGCGGCTTTGCATAATCATCCTCGCCCTGAACCACCTCGGGATAGAACGGATCGTTGCAGATAGGCGCCCCCAGCGCCGCCATATGCACGCGCAACTGGTGGGTCTTGCCGGTCACCGGCGACAGACCGTAGCGCCACAGGCCACCCTGCTTCTCCAGTACCTCGGCATGGGTCTCGCTGTTGCTCGCCCCTGGCACTTCCTGCATGCGGAAAAACGGCTCGCCGTTGGCCATGCGACTCTTGTGCACCAATGGAAAATCCAAGCCGGGCAAGGCCGGTGCAATGGCCTGGTACTGTTTGTCGATGCGTCGGGTCGGGAACAGCTGCTGATACGCCGAGCGGCTTTGCGGATTGGCAGAAAACAGCACCAGCCCGGCGGTATGCCGGTCGATACGGTGCAGCGGCACCAGGTGAGGGTTGTCGAGACGGCGGATCAGGCGGCGCAGCAAGGTCTGCTCGACATACTCGCCGGTCGGGGTTACTGGCAGGAAGTGCGGCTTGTCGGCGACCACCAGATGCTCATCCACGTGCAGGATAGCCTCCAGCACCGGAATGGGTTTTTCGTTGGGCACTTCGCGGAAGTAATGGATACGCAGCCCCACGCGATAAGGATGATCGACCGCGATCGGCTGGCCTTGGGCATCCAGCACCCGGCCGCGTGCGAAACGATCAAGCCAGACCTCGCGCCCGATCGCCTTGAAGTGCTCGCAAAGACAGTCCAGCACAGTGGACCAATTGCCCGGCGGCAGGCAGACCGTACTGGCCTGCTGGCTGGCCGGATCGAAAACAACGCTCATGGGAAGCCTCGCAAGCTGGGGGCCGGGCATTATCCGGCATGCCTACAGCTTCAGCCAGCCTCGACCGACGCCGTGTCGCAGGCCGCCTTCAACCAGCGCAACACATCGACTGCCTCCCAGCGGCCGGCGTCGTACAAGGCATAGGCCTGGCCGTCGAAGCCCACCACATCCAGCGGCCGGTGAAAACCGGCGCGCTGGAACAGGGCTTCGATCTCGGCGAAGCAGGTGTTGAAGTGAACCTTGCCGAATGGCGTACGGTCGTCGGTGACCAGGCCTTCCAGACGCAGTTCCGCCACGGCCCCGCGCACCTGGTCGACGGACATGGCATTGACGCTGGCTTTGAGTTGTTCGACGTTGACCATCATGTTTCTCCGGGCATGAAGCTGCCCGCCCCGCATACTGTATTTATGTACAGCATAGGAGGCGAGCGGGTTGAACGTCAATTGACGTAACGAATCATTGCAAGCCCGGCAGGTAGCCGGTGCCCTTGCGAATGGTCAGCACCTGGCGGCGGAGCTTGTGTTCGGCCAGGCCCAGATGGACCCAGCCGTCGAATTCCAGGATCAACTGGTCGAAGTCCAGGTTGCTGTCCATGATCCGCAGGGCCAGCTCGCGGGGCGAAAGGCTGACGGCCATGATGTCGGCTGCCAGCCCACGAATATGGGCGCTGGCCCCCGAACCGCCGATCTGGCGGTTCAAGGCTTCGCTGCGATAGCCGCTGGTGATCAGGACCGGCTGGCCGATCAGGCTGCGTACCGACTCGAGGGTCTGGCACAACCGGACCAGGTTGGCGATCACCTGGCTGTCGGGATTGTTGTCGAGCCCCGCCCGGTTGGCGACCTGCGAGGCCGTCATTTCGGCGAGGGTGAAATGGGGGGTGAGGAACATGCATGCCACTCCTTGGCTGAAAAAATCCGCAGCGGCCACCACGGCCGGTGCCAGCGGATTCTCCAACCGCCGCGATGACGATTGCATGCGTCCTTGTGCATCAAAATGTGAAACGGTGACCTAGCCGAGGAAAGCCACCACCTGGTCGACGTCGAACGGCCAGTCCAGTTCCGCGCCGGTGTCGCAGCGCCGCAACACCGGGATGCGCAAACCGTAACGCTCGAACAGCAACTGATCGTCGGCGATATCCACCAGCTCCACCAGCAGGCCATGCTCCACCAGCGGCATCAGCAGCGCTTCGGCCACTTCGCACAGGTGGCAACCCAGGGTGCCGAACAATTGGCATTCAGGAAGCATTGAAAATTACCGATACAAAATGAACGGGAGGTTCATTCTAGGGGGCACCCCCGGGTCCGTCGAGGCAGGCATGCGCGCAACGCGACGACCTGACCGGGATCAAGGGGCCTGGCTCGGGTTTGCCGTACGCTAGACGTTTTTTGCCGTTTTTACAGGGAGTATGTGGTGTGTTCGCAAATCTGCTGATCATCCTGGCGTCATCGCTGGTCGTCATCGCGGTGTTCAGGCGCCTGCAGTTGCCGCCGGTACTCGGCTATCTGTGCGTCGGACTGTTCGTCGGCCCTACGGCACTGGACTGGGTCAACGAAAGCGAGGAACTGCCGGACCTGGCGGAAATGGGCGTAGTCTTCCTGCTGTTTTCCCTCGGCCTGGAATTCTCCCTGTCGAAAATGCTGGCCTTGCGTAAGGTGGTGTTCGGCCTGGGCAGCCTGCAGGTAGTGTTCTGCGGCCTGGCCCTGGCCGGCGCCCTGTCGCTGCTGGGCATGCCGAGCACGGCAGCCTTGCTGCTCGGTGGCGGCCTGGCCTTGTCGTCCACGGCCATCGTGTCCAAGGAGTTGACCAGCCTGGGCGAGATCTTCAGCACTCACGGGCAGAACGCCATTGGCGTGCTGCTGTTCCAGGATGTGGTGGCGGTATTGCTGCTGACCCTGGTCCCGGTGTTCGCCGGTGAATCCAGCCAGGCCTGGTACTGGGCCCTGCCGCTGACCCTGGGCAAGACCGTGATCCTGTTCGTCGGCCTGCTGCTGGCCAGCCGCTGGCTGCTGCCGAGGCTGTTCCATGAAGTCGCCAGTTCCCATTCGGCCGAACTGTTCGTGCTGCTGGCCCTGGTGATCGTATTGCTCACCGCCTGGCTGACCCACCTGCTCGGCCTGTCGCCGGCACTGGGCGCCTTCCTCGCCGGCATGCTGCTGGGCGAAAGCAACTACCGCCATCAGATCGAGGCCGATATCCGCCCGTTCCGCGACATCCTGCTGGGCCTGTTCTTCGTCAGCATCGGCATGCTTATCGACCTGCACCTGTTCGCCAGCAATGGCCTGGAAATCCTCGCCCTGACCCTAGGCCTGCTATCGCTCAAGGGCCTGGTGGTGGCGGCGCTGGTGCGGGTGCGCGGCAGCGATGCGGAAACCGCCTGGCGCAGCGGCCTGGCATTGGCCCAGGGCGGCGAGTTCTGCTTTGCCCTGATGGCGCAGATGCAGCAAAGCAACCTGCTTCCCGCCGAACTGGGCCAATTGCTGCTGGCGGCGACCTTCTGCTCGATGCTGGTCACTCCCCTTCTTCTGCGCGCCGCGCCGGCCGTGGCCCTGCGCCTGCACCGCAAGCCCAACGAAGAAGTCCACCTGGAAGAAATCGAAGCGCAGAGTGCCGATATCAAGGGGCACGTGATCATCTGTGGCTATGGTCGGGTCGGCCAGTCCATCGGCCGTTTCCTGCGCCGCGAACAGTTGCCCTTCATCGCCCTGGACGATGATCCGGTGCGGGTGCAGGAGGCGGCGGCCGGCGAGAGCTGCGTGCACTATGGCGATTCGCGGCGTGGCGAGTTACTCGAAGCCATCGGCCTGGAGCGTTCACGGCTGCTGGTGGTGGCCGTGGACAATACCGACGTGGCCATGCAGGTACTCAAGGCCGCACGCCAGCGCAACGCGCAGATTCCTATCCTGGTGCGCACCCGCGACGACAGCCTGCGCGATGAACTGCGCGCCGCCGGGGCCAGCGCCGTGGTCCCCGAGGTGCTGGAGTCCAGCGTGATGCTGGCGTCCCATGCCCTGGTGATGCTCGGCGTTCCCGAGGACCGGGTGCGCAAGACCGTCGAGGAAGTGCGCCAGAGCCGCTACCGCCTGTTGCAAGGTTTCTACCAGGGCGCGCAGACCGACCTGGTGGACAGCGAAGGCCAGCCCAAGGTGCTGATGCATGCGGTGCAATTGCCATCCAGTGCCTATGCCTGCGGGCGGCGCCTGGATGACCTGGCGCTGGAGCAACTGGGCGTGGAGGTGCAGGCGGTGCAGCGTAACGGCACCGAACTGGCCCTGAACACCGGGACGTTCCTGCATGCCGGGGATTCGATACTGGTCTGTGGGCCGCTGAGTGCGATCAAGACCAGCGAGGCGCGCCTGCTGGCCGGCCGCTGATCAAAGACGCGACGCGCACCCTGTGGGAGCTGGCTTGCCAGCGATGGCAGTAGTGAGTTCACCGACGTCATCGCTGGCAAGCCAGCTCCCACAGGTTCAGTGGTGCTCCTAAGAAAGCATTTCAGTCCTGGCTGGTGGCACCGATCTTGTGGATCGACAGGTCGGCGCCGTAGTACTCCTGCTCCTGACTCAGGCGCAGGCCATGCACGCGCTTGATCAGACCGTAGACGATGAAACCACCGGCAAGGGCCACGACCACGCCAGCGGCACTACCAATCAACTGGCTGACGAAGCTCACCCCACCCAGCCCGCCGAACACCTGCTGCCCGAAGATCCCGCAGGCAATCCCGCCCCATACCCCGCACAGGCCGTGCAATGGCCAGACACCGAGCACGTCGTCGATCTTCCAGCGGTTCTGGGTCGCGGTGAAGCACCAGACGAACAAGGCACCCGCCACCGCCCCGGTGACCAGCGCGCCCACCGGATGCATCAGGTCGGAACCGGCGCAGATCGCCACCAGGCCGGCCAGCGGTCCGTTATGCAGGAAGCCAGGGTCATTGCGCCCCACCAGCAGCGCGGCGACGGTGCCACCGACCATGGCCATCAACGAGTTGACCGCCACCAGGCCGCTGACCGCCGTCAGGGTCTGGGCGCTCATCACGTTGAAGCCGAACCAGCCGACGATCAGGATCCACGAACCCAACGCGAGGAACGGAATGTTCGACGGCGCGAAGGCGACCAGGCGCCCTTCGCGGTAGCGGCCGTTGCGCGGGCCCAGCAGCAGCACCGCCGCCAGTGCCAGCCAGCCGCCCATGGCGTGCACCACCACGGAGCCGGCAAAGTCATGGAACGGCGCGCCAAAGGCCGCGGTCAACCAGGCCTGCACCCCAAGGTTGCCATTCCAGACGATGCCCTCGAAGAACGGATAGACGAACGCTACGATCAGCAAGGTCGCGCACAATTGCGGGGCAAAGCGTGCCCGCTCGGCGATACCTCCGGAGATGATCGCCGGGATCGCCGCCGCGAAGGTGAGCAGGAAGAAGAACTTCACCAGGCCATAGCCATGCTCGGCACCGAGGGTCGCTGCCGGATGCAGGAAATGCGTGCCATAGGACAGCCAGTAGCCGATGAAGAAGTACGCCAGGGTCGAGACGGCGAAGTCGCTGAGAATCTTCGACAGTGCGTTGACCTGGTTCTTGTGGCGTACGGTGCCGACTTCAAGAAAGGCGAAACCGGCATGCATGGCCAGCACCATGACTGCGCCGAGAAGGATGAACAGGGTATTGGAGCCCTGGACCAGGGAGTCCACTGCGCTTTGCAAATTTTCCATGAAGACGGCAGGCCTGCAAAAAGAAAAAAGCACCAAAGCAGTTCGAGAGACATCCATGACGCACCAGACTGGATCAGTCGGACGCCCATCCGTGGGTGAAAAAACCCGAGCGAGGTGATTTTTCCGGGGTTGGCTTGAATTGGGTTATGGTTGAACAGCAGGCCAGACGGCTCGACGCCCGGAAAAGGCGCAAGCCGCAGGCCAAACGCACCACTGCGTAGCAATTGCTGTACCAGCGACGTCTGACTGAACCTTCAGCAACGCCCTGCACTCGAAATTCCGATTGCCAACCTTTCATGGAGAACCGTATGGCCAGCAAACAGGCACAAACCGCCCAGGAAATCCTCATGTCGGATTTCCAGACCCTGGTGCGCGACACCGAGAAACTCCTTGAACACACCGCTACCCTCGCCGGGGACCAGGCCGACGAGCTGCGCGCGCAGATCCACGACAGCCTGCTGCGTGCCCGGGAAACCCTGCAACAGACCAATCATGATCTGCGCGAGCGCGGCCAGGCGGCGCTGACCAGCACCGAGGACTACGTGCAGAACAATCCATGGCAATCCATCGGCATCGCTGCCGGAGTGGGCTTCCTGATCGGTCTGCTGGCCAGTCGGCGCTGAGGGCCTGGCCATGGAAAACCAATCCCCCGGCTCGTCGTCGCGGCGCCTCGGCGCGGCGATCCTCGGGCTGCTGCACGGTCATGTCGAGCTGTTCGGCATCGAACTGCAGGAACAGAAGGCCCGCACCCTCAACCTCCTGCTCTTCGCAGGCCTGGCCTTGGTCTTCGCCCTGCTCCTGCTGACCGCGCTGTCGGCGCTGCTGCTGGTGCTGCTATGGGACAGCTATCGCCTGGCCGGTATCATCGGGCTGTGCGTGTTCTACGGCATCGCTGCGCTGTTCTGCGCCATACGCCTGAAAACTGCGGTGCATGACGAGCTGTCGCCGTTCCGCGGCACCCTCGAAGAACTTGCCAAGGACCGGGAGCGCCTGTTGCCATGAGCCTGCCTGAACTGCCCAAGACCTCCGATCGCCGGGAACTGCGCAAGGCCATGGTGCGCCTGCGCATGGAGATGCATCGCCAGGAAATCCGCAACGAAGCCGGTAATGCCCTGCAACCCCTGACCCGCCTGCGCAGCATGGGTGACAGCCTGCACAGCGGCCTGCAGGGCGGCCTTGGCATCAAGCATGCGCCGCTGTGGGGCATTGGTGCCGTGGTGTTGCTGGGGTTCATCACCGGCAAGGGCGCGCGCAGCGGCAACCTGTCGCGCATGACCAGGCTGGCCAGTGGCCTGCTGCCGTTGATTCGCCTGTTCATGCAGCAACCGCCGAATCGTCGTTAACGGAACTGGCGGCATTCTTGCAGAACGTTGACCGGGCGGTCCGCCGCCCTTCCGCGTCCAAGAACAACAAGGAGTCGCCGTGTCCGACGAGCAACCGCTCGCCTGTTTCCAGCCGTTCATCGACACCGCCACAGGGCGTATCGCTGGCGTCGAAGCCCTGGGGCGCCTGCGCCGCAGCGACGGCCAGTTGCGCTCGGTGGGGCCGCTGTTCAACGATCCGCACATGCCCTCCGCCGACTTGTTGAAACTCGACCGGACCCTGCGGGAACAGGCGTTCAGACAATTCCACCAGGCCCCGGGAGACTGGTTTCTCAGCCTCAACATCTCGCCGCGCTGGGTCAGCGAACTGCAACCTGGCGAGCCGCTGCCAAGCCTGGTCCAGTTGCAGCAGCAAGGCATCGATCCGCGCCGGGTCGTGTTCGAGATCACCGAGACCGGCGGTGACCGCGAACGTCTGGCGATGGTCGTGCAGCGCTACCGGGAGGCCGGTGCGCGGGTCGCCATCGACGATTTCGGAGCCGGCTACTCGCAACTGGACCGCGTGCTCTCGCTGCAACCGGATATCCTCAAGCTCGACATGCGCCTGTTCCAGGCGGCGGCCCGGGGCGGCCCCAGCAGCGAAGTGGTCAAGGCCCTGGCGCAGATGGCCGAGAAAACCGGCTGCGTGATCATCGCCGAAGGGGTCGAGACCGAGGCCGAGCTGAACTTCGCCCTGGAATGCGGTGCGCGCTACCTGCAAGGCTTTCTCTTCGCTGGCGCCGAACCTGGCTTCTTCCCCGCGCAAACCTTCGCCGGGCGCTTCGCCCAACTACGCGAGCAGTACGTGCATGGCAAGCTGGCAGAGCGGGCGAGGCTGATGCAGCGGCGCCAGCAACTGGTGGAACTGATGCCGCAATTGCAGCAGTGGGTCCTGGCCAATGCCGCCCTGGAAAAGCTGCCCGACCTCAAGGCCTACCCTTGGCTGCTGCGCTTCTTCCTTTGCGATCGCCACGGCACCCAGTTGACGCCGAACCTGGAATGGCGCCAGGACAGTTGGCACATCGACTCCAGCTACCTGGGGCACAACTGGTCGTGGCGGCCGTATTTCTACCACCTGCTGGCAGAGGGTTGGGACGAGCGCCGGCTGATCCTGTCCAACACCTATCGCGATGCCACGACCAACCAGTACTGCCTGACCGCCGGGCAGTTCTTCGACAGCGGACGCCGCCTGTTACTGATCGACGTGGACGCCGCCGGACTTTGAGCTTGCGGCGCGGCCCTGGAACACGGGAAGCTAGGCCCCTGCCCCTTGTTATGGAGACCCGGCCTTGGACTGGCACACCCTGCTTACCCGCGAACGCCTCGGCAAAACCCTGCACAGCTCCGAGGAACTGGGCCGCAGCCCGTTCCACAAGGATCACGACCGCATCATCTTCTCGGGTGCCTTCCGCCGCCTGGGACGCAAGACCCAGGTCCACCCGGTCACCAGCAACGACCATATCCACACCCGCCTGACCCACTCGCTGGAAGTCAGTTGCGTGGGCCGCTCGCTGGGCATGCGCGTTGGCGAAACCTTGCGCGAAGTCCTGCCGGACTGGTGCGAGCCCAGCGACCTGGGCATGGTGGTGCAATCGGCCTGCCTGGCGCATGACATCGGCAACCCGCCCTTCGGCCACTCGGGTGAGGACGCCATCCGCCACTGGTTCCAGCAGGCTGCCGGGCGCGGCTGGCTCGACGCGATGAGCCCCACCGAGCGCGCCGACTTCCTCAACTTCGAAGGCAATGCCCAGGGCTTCCGGGTACTGACCCAACTGGAATATCACCAGTTCGACGGCGGCACCCGACTGACCTACGCCACCCTTGGCACCTACCTGAAATATCCCTGGACCGCACGTCACGCCGACGCCCTTGGCTACAAGAAGCACAAGTTCGGCTGCTACCAAAGCGAGCTGCCGCTGCTCGAACAGATCGCCCGCAAGCTCGGCCTGCCACAACTGGAAGACCAGCGCTGGGCCCGCCATCCACTGGTGTACCTGATGGAAGCGGCGGATGACATCTGCTACGCCCTGATCGATCTGGAAGACGGCCTGGAGATGGAGCTGCTGGATTACCAGGAAGTGGAAGCACTGCTGCTTGGCCTGGTCGGCGACGACCTTCCGCAAACCTACCGCCAGCTCGGCCCGCAGGACTCACGGCGGCGCAAGCTGGCGATCCTTCGCGGCAAGGCCATCGAACACCTGACCAACGCCGCCGCGCGGGCCTTCGTCGAACAGCAGGACGCCTTGCTGGCCGGCACCCTGCAAGGCGACCTGGTGGAACACATGGATGGCCCGGCCAAGCGCTGCGTGCTTCAGGCCAAGGACATCGCGCGCAAGAAAATCTTCCAGGACAAACGCAAGACGCTCCATGAAATCGGCGCCTACACCACCCTCGAGATTCTCCTCAACGCCTTCTGTGGCGCGGCCCTGGAGCAGCATGGCGGGCGCACGCCGTCGTTCAAGCACCGACGCATCCTTGATCTGCTCGGTAACAACGCGCCGGACCCGAACGGCTCCCTGCATGCAGCGTTCCTGCGCATGATCGACTTCATTGCCGGAATGACCGACAGCTACGCCACCGAGATGGCACGGGAAATGACCGGGCGTTCAAGTCCGATCTGACAGGCAGCGGGGTCCCCTGGGGACCCCGCTAGACAATAGCAACATGGCTCTTTGCCTCTATCTTCCGACATAAAAGTGGAACCTTCCCAAACAACTTTGTAGCCATTAAGAAAATACAAAGTAGGAAAATTCCTATATTAAAGCCAACCCCCACTCATTTTATGTGCGGGCTTCTCATCTGGGCTATGGTGCCGCTTCTACAAGCATTCCTTTGGAAGATTGAGCATGCACTCTGTTTTTATTGTCGATGACCATCCTGTCATTCGCCTGGCCCTGCGAATGCTGCTGGAGAACGAAGGCTACCGGATCGCCGGTGAGTCCGATAACGGGGTCGACGCCATGCAGATGGTCCGGGAAAGCCCGCCCGACCTGGTCATCCTCGATATCGGCATTCCCCGCCTGGACGGTCTGGAAGTGCTGTCACGCTTCAATACCATGTCGCTATCGCTGAAGATCCTGGTGCTCACCGCACAATCGCCGGCGCTGTTCGCCATCCGCTGCATGCTCTCCGGCGCCTGCGGCTATGTATGCAAACAGGAAGACCTGAGCGAACTGCTAAGTGCCATCCGCGCGGTACTTTCCGGATATAACTATTTCCCCAGCCAGGCCATCAGTCCATTGCGCCAGCAGATTGAAACCCCCGAGGAAATAGAACGCTTCAAATCGGTCAATGACCGCGAATTGATGGTCCTGCAACTTTTCGCCCAGGGCCGGAGCAACAAGGAAATCGCCGAAGGCATGTTCCTGAGCAACAAGACGGTAAGTACCTACAAGAAACGCCTGATGCAAAAACTCAAGGCGCGCTCGCTGGTGGAGCTAATCGAAATGGCCAAACGCAACGAACTGGTATGAATGCACGCATGCTTGGCAAGGCGCTCCTGCTCGGCCTGCTGCTCGGGCTCTGTCTCGAACGCGCGCAGGCGAATACGTCGCTGGACGACACGCTCAAACTCTTCAGCCGCAGCGCCCAGGTGCCCTTGCGGATCGCCCTGACGCCTGCCCAGCAGGCCTGGCTGCATAACCGGCACGAACTGGTTCTGGGCATCTCGGCGCCGGACTACCCGCCGTTCGACATGACCGCCAGCGGCCGCGACTACGAAGGGGTCACCGCCGACTACGCCGGCCTGCTCGGCGCAACCCTCGGGCTGCCCGTGAGGATCAAGCGCTTCGCCAGCCGCGACCTGGCACTACAGGCACTGGTCGCAGGTCGGATCGATCTGCTCGGCAGCGCCAACAGCTACGATCTCGCCGTGCCAGGCGTCGCCCTTTCCCAGCCCTACGCCGAAGACCAGCCGGTCCTGGTGACACGGGAAAACGAGAACCGGCCCTTGGATACCGGCCTGAAGGACCTGCGCCTGAGCATGATCGAGCATTATCTGCCGCTGGCCGATGTGCGCGCCACCTACCCATACGCCAGCATCCGCACCTACAGCTCCTACCATAACGCGCTCAACGCAGTCGCCTTCGACCAGGCCGACGTCTTCCTCGGCGACACCCTGTCGACCCACTACCTGCTGAACCAGAGTCACCTGCGCAACCTCAAGATGGCCAATTTCGCCAAGCACGAAGCCACCGGCTTCGGCTTTGCCGTGCAACAGGGCAACCAGGTGCTGCTGACCCTGATCAACAAGACCCTCGAAGCCGTGACCAGCACCACCCGCGCCAGTATTTTCCAGCGCTGGAGCGCGGGCAGCAGCATCCTGCTCACCGATCGCAAGCTGCAATTGTCACCCAGCGAAGAACAGTGGCTGGCGAAGAATCCGGTGGTGCGGGTCACGGTGGACGAGCATGCCGCCCCCCTGACCTTCTTCGACCGCGCGGGCAATCTGCGGGGTATCGCCGCCGACCTGCTGGAACTCATCCGCCTGCGCACCGGCCTGCATTTCGAAATCAAGCGCAGCAACGGCATCAGCGACATGATCGAGCAGGTGCAACATGGCCACGCCGAACTGATCGCGGCCATTTCCAGCAGCCCCGAACGGGAAGCGGCGCTGCATATCAGCCGCCCATACCTGGAAAACTCCTATGTCCTGGTCACCCGCGACGGCAAGGATGCGCCCCAGTCCCTGGAAGCGTTGCAAGGCCGGCGCCTGGCCGTCAGCCGCGGCAACCTGCTGAACGAAGGCATCCGCCAACGTTACCCGGACATCCAGCTGGTCTCCACCGAAGACACCGCCGCCGCCGCCAGCATGCTGCACTCTCGACAGGTGGACGGCATGGTCATGGCCCTGATCAATGCCAACTTCAACCTCACTACCCAGCGCCACCTGATGATACGTGCCACTGTCAGCGATATACCGGCGACCTTCTCCCTGGCTACCTCACGCAACGACCCGGAACTGGCATCGATCCTCGACAAGGCCCTGACCAGCATCGTCCCCGAGGAAATGGGCATCATCAACAGCCGTTGGCGAGGCTATAACGGCGGCTCGTATTCGTACTGGCAAAGCCATCAGCAGAGCATTCTGAAGATCATTCTCGGGACCATGGTCCTATTGCTCCTGTCCCTGGCCTGGAATGCCTGGATGCGCCGCCAGATCAAGCAGCGCGAGGCTGTCGAGCGGGCGCTCAACGACCAGCTCGAATTCATGCGGGCCATGGTCAACGGCACCCCCCATCCCATCTATGTACGCGATCGCCACGGCCTGCTGCAGACCTGTAACGACAGCTATCTGCAGGCCCTCGGCGTGGAACTGGAGGCCGTGCTTGGCAAGTCGATCCACGACGCGCCCCTGGGCGTCACCGAGGATGCGCGCAAGATCCAGGCCGATTACCTGCGGGTGATGAACGAGGGCCGGCCGCTGATCGTCGATCGCCCGCTGATGCTCAAGGATACCGAGCAGACCATCTATCACTGGGTCCTGCCCTACCGTGACTCGCTGGGCGAGGTGAAGGGCATCATCGGTGGCTGGCTGGACATCAGCGAACGCCGCCAACTGATCCACGACCTGCGCCTGGCCAAGGAGCAGGCCGATGCGGCCAACCGCGCGAAAAGCGTGTTCCTGGCAACCATGAGCCATGAAATCCGCACGCCCATGAACGCACTCATCGGCATGCTGGAGCTGGCCCTCAAGCGCACCGGCGACCCGCAAAGGGAGCATGCCGCTATCGAGGTCGCCTACCGCTCCGCCCGCGACCTGCTGGCGCTCATCGGCGATATCCTCGATATCGCGCGCATCGAGTCGGGTCATCTCAACCTCAGCCCGGAGCGGGCCAACCCCGCGCACCTGGTGCAGTCGGTGGGCGAAGTATTCGACGGCATGGCCCGGGAAAAGGGCCTGGAACTGAAGCTGACCATCTCGCGCAGCGCCAACCGCGACGTACTGCTCGACCCGCTGCGGGTCAGGCAGATCCTCTCCAACCTGGTCAGCAACGCCATCAAGTTCACCACCTGGGGCCAGGTCAGGATCGACCTCGCCCTGTCCAGCCTGCCCGAGGGCGGCGACAACGGGCGGCACGACCTGCAACTGGAACTGTCGGTGTGCGATACCGGCGTCGGTATCTCGGCGGAAGACCAGCAGCGCCTGTTCCAGCCCTTCGTCCAGGTCGAACCGGACAGCGCCCAGGCGCGCAGCGGTACCGGCCTGGGCCTGGTGATCAGCCGCAGCCTGTGCGAAATGATGGGCGGCAGGCTGAGCCTGTTCAGCAAGCCCGGCGAGGGCACGGAAATCCGCGTCACCCTGCCCCTGCGCAGCCTGCCGGAAAGCAGCGAAGCGCAACCCGGCGAAGCAGCACCGCCCATGCCCAGCACCAACCTCAGGGTCATGGTAGTGGACGACCATCCCGCCAACCTGCAACTGGTGGCCCAGCAACTGGAATTCCTCGGCGTGCATTACCACTGCCTGGACAACGGCGAAGAGGCCCTGGCGCTCTGGCGCGAAGCTCGCTTCGATGTGTTGATCGTCGATTGCAACATGCCCGGCATGAACGGCTATGAGTTCACCCGGGCCGTACGCGAGGAAGAAAAACGTCGGCAACGCCCCGCCTGCATCATCCTCGGCTACACCGCCAACGCCCAGCCGGAAGTCCGCGAACAATGCCAGCAGGCCGGCATGGACGATTGCCTGCTCAAGCCCATCGGCTTGCACACCCTGGGTCAGCGCCTGGCCGGTGTAACCTTGCACAAGGCGCCGGCCTTGATCGACCTGAGCGGCCTGCAACCGATCATCGGCGATTGTCCGCAGGAACTGCGGCGCCTGCTGGAAACCCTGCTGCGCAGCAGCCCCGATGACCAGCAACGGCTCATCGCCACCGACACCCACGGCGACCCGCAACAACTGAAAAGCGTCGCGCACCAGATTCTCGGGGTGGCACGCATCGTCCAGGCCGAGGAATTGATCCTGGCCTGTGAAAAACTAGAGGAAGTCTGTGCGCGCTATGCGCCCGAGCCGGTGCTCAGGCGCCGCAAGCGGCAGGTGCTGCGGCAGATGCGCAGGGTCGACCAGACCCTGCGCCAGACCCTTGGGAATCTGCCGGGGCCAGCGAACGCTGGCGGGGAAGACAAGAGCTGAAAAGCAGCGCGGCAGCCCATGGGCTGCCGCGCTACGTTCATCAGGCCTTGTTGATCGGCTTTTCCGGGTACCAGGCGTCGACCAGCGGACCGACCTCGATGCTGGTCAGTTCGCTGCGGCCCTTCAGCCAGGCTTCGACGGCAGCGCGCTGCTCTTCGCTGACCGAACCACGCTTGGCCAGGCAAACCAGGCCGAAGTCGTCGCCGCCAACATAGTCCAGGCCGTTGGCATCCATGGCTTCGGCCAGGAATGCGTCGAGGAAGGCGTCGATGGCTTCATCGCTCAGGTCTTCCTTGAAGCCCAGGTTCAGCTCGAAACCCAGTTCCTGGAATTCGTCTACACAGAGCTTTTTGCGCAGACGGCGGGAACGGTTGGTAGCCATGAAACAATCCTCTTGAGTAATAACGCCGCGCACTTTACCAGTTTCGCCCTCCTTATGCCCGGGAAAACCCGACAAAACCGCAGCACGCATGCGTATGGCAACGCACACCGGCGCAGGCTTGGGGCATAATGCGCGCTATCATTTTTGCCAGTCGGGGCCATCATCCTGTAAAGCCCCGTTTCAATTCACCCTTCTGCGTGCAGGGTTCCAGTGCTTATGACCCCATCCCTTCGTTCGCTGTTGTTCGCCGGCCTGCTTCTGCCCTTCGCCTTGCCGGCATCCGCCGCACCTGCCAATTCCAGCCTGCCGCCCAAGGTGCAGCAGGCGCTCAAGGCCAACAAGCTCGACGATTCCGCCCTGTCCCTGGTGATGATCCCGCTCAACGGCCCGGGCACCCCGACCATTTTCAATGCCGACGTTTCGGTCAACCCGGCCTCGACCATGAAGCTGGTCACTACCTACGCCGCCCTGGAAATGCTCGGCCCTACCTACCAATGGAAAACCGAGTTCTATGCCGACGGGCCGCTGAGCAACGGCGTGCTCAACGGCAACCTGTACCTCAAGGGCGGCGGCGACCCCAAGCTGAACATGGAAAAACTCTGGTTGCTGATGCGCGACCTGCGGGCCAACGGCGTGCAGACCATCACCGGCGACCTGGTCCTCGACCGCAGCCATTTCATCCAGCCGCAACTGCCGCAGTTCAACGATGATGGTGGCGACGAGAACAAGCCGTTCTTGGTCAAGCCCGATTCGTTGCTGGTCAACCTCAAGGCACTGCGCTTCGTTGCCCGTAATGACGGTGGCCGGGTCCTGGTTTCGGTGGAGCCGCCGATCGCCAGCATCCGCATCGACAACCAGGTCAAGGCCGTGGCCGGCAAGCAATGCACGGGTGATGTGCGCTACAACCCTGTGCAACAGGCCGACGGCGTCAGCGTGACCGTAACCGGCCAGCTCGCCGAAGGTTGCAACTCGCAGACCTACCTGTCGCTGCTCGACCACCCGACCTACGCCGCCGGCGCAGTGCGGGCGATCTGGAGCGAACTGGGCGGTACCATCCAGGGCCGCAACCGGGTCGAGGAAGTGCCGAAGAACGCGCGCCTGCTGGCCCGCGCCTTCTCGCCGGACCTGGTGGAGATCATCCGCGATATCAACAAGTACAGTAACAACACCATGGCCCAGCAACTGTTCCTCAGCCTTGGCGCGCGCTACCGCACCGATGCCGACGGTGACGACGCCCGCGCTGCGCAGCGGGTGGTGCGGCAATGGATGGCGAAGAAAGGCATCATCGCCTCGCACCTGGTGATGGAAAACGGCTCCGGGCTGTCCCGTGCCGAGCGGGTCAGCGCACGGGAAATGGCGACCATGCTGCAGGCCGCCTGGAAGAGCCCGTACGCCGCCGAGTTCATCAGCTCGCTGCCGTTGACCGGCATGGACGGCACCATGCGCAAGCGTCTGAAGCGCACGGCGATGGCCGGGGAAGCGCATATCAAGACCGGTACCCTGAACACCGTGCGGGCGATCGCCGGGTTCAGCCGTGACAGCAACGGCACCACCTGGGCGGTCACGGCGATCCTCAACGACCCGCGCCCCTGGGGGGCTTCGGCGGTGCTGGACCAAGTATTGCTGGAGCTGTACAAGCAGCCGAAGGCGGCACTGGCAAGCCAGCCCTGAGATTCGCGCCGTTGCTGATGGCCTCATCGCTGGCAAGCCAGCTCCCACAGGGATCGCATAACCTGTGGGAGCTGGCTTGCCAGCGATGAGGCCCGCATGAGCGACAAAGATCAAAGCTGCTCCGCCTCGACCCGGTCCCGCCCCAGCAGCAAGACATCAGTGTCCGCGTCGCTGCCGAACCTGTGGGAGCTGGCTTGCCAGCGATGAGGCCGGTATGAGCGATGAATATCAGAGCTGCTCGGCCTCGACCCGATCCCGCCCACCTTGCTTGGCGGCATAGACACCGGAGTCTGCCCTTAACAGCAAGGCATCAGCCCCTTCCCCCGGTCGCCAGCCGGCCACACCGAAGCTCGCAGTCACCCGCCCTACTCCCTCCACCGGCACGCTGCGCACGCCCTGCCACAACTCCAGCGCCAGCGAGTGCGCCTGGCTGGCATTGCTGCCCGGGCACAACACCATGAACTCCTCGCCCCCCAGGCGGCAGAACACATCGGTACGCCGCAGCCGGTTGCTGATGCGCTGGCACAGGCTCTGCAATACCAGGTCGCCCACCGCATGGCCGAAGTGGTCGTTGATCTGCTTGAAGTGGTCGATATCCAGCATGATCACCGCCAGGTCCTGGCCACCGCGCTGCGCACGCTCCAGTTCGGCCTTGAGTCGCTCCTGGAAATAGCGGCGGTTGTGGATGCCGGTCAGCGAGTCGGTGACAGACAGCGCGCGCAGTTCCTCTTCGACCCGTTTCAGATCGGAGATGTCGGTGAGATAGCCGTGCCACAGGGTCCCCCCATTGGCCAGCCGCTCCGGCGTCGCTTCGCCGCGCACCCAGCGCACGCCGGCCTTGGGCAGGTTGACCCGGTATTCCTCGCGCCAGGGCGTGAGTTGCGCGGCGGAGTCGCGGATCGAGCTGCGCACCCGCACCAGGTCATCGGGATGGATCCGCTCGAACACCGTGGTTGCGTCCTGCCTGAGCAACTCGGGCTCGACCTCGTAGATGTCCCGCAGGCCCTCGCTGGAATAGCTGAAGCAGGAACGGCCATCGGGATCGAGACGGAACTGATAGATGCCGCCTGGCACCTGGGCCGTGAGTTTCTCCAGCAGGCGATCGCGCGCTTCCAGCGCCTCGTGCACGCGCTTGCGCTCGGTGATGTCGATGCAGATCGCCAGGTGCCCGACCCATAGGCCATATTCATCCAGCACCGCGGTCACCAGCATGTTCGCTGGCAGCAGGCTGCCGTCCTTGCGCCGCAGGGTCCATTCGCCGGGTTCCTGGTCCGCCGCGGACAGGTCGTCGCCCAGCAGGGCCTGGCTGCCGCTGATCTCCCGGCCGAACCGCAGGCTGATGGAGCGCGCACGTTGCTGGACTTCCTCGGGCAGCAGCAGGCTTTCCAGGGTCAGCTTGCCCACCGCCTCGGCAGCGCTGTAGCCCAGCATGCGCTCGGCACCGGCATTGAAGGTGCTGATCACCCCGTGCAGGTCGGTGGCGATGATCGCGACCTGGGTGGCTGCGTCCAGCACGCTGCGCAGCTGGTTGTGGGTATCACGCAGGCTTTGTTCGCTGATGCGCAGCTCGGCGGTGCGCTGTTCCACCAGGGTCAGCGCGCGCTGCCGCTGGCTGAACAGGCTGAACAGCAAGGCGCTGAGCAACAGGCTCAGCAGGCCGCCGACGAAGGCCACGCCCATGGCCGAGGAGCGATTGTCCTGGAGAAATTCCTGGCTGGGAGACATATCCAGTTGATAGGTACGGTCGGCCAGATGCAGGACCTTGCGCACCTGCAACGATGATTCGGCAGCCTGGTTGCCCGATTCGAACAGCGATTCCGGCCCGGACGGCAACGACAGGTCAAGAATCCGCACCACCAGGTTGTCCTCGGCGGCGCTGGGCAGGCCATCGGCCATCAGCTGGCGCATGCTCAGCACCGCCATCACGTAGCCCTTGGGTTCCCCGCCGCTGGCATCGGCGGCAAACACCGGCGCAACCATCAGCATGCCGCGGGTATAGGCCGGCGCCACGCCGATCAGGTCGAGTGGTGCGGAGGCGGCCATGGAACCGGGGGTGCTGGCGCGTTGCACGGTGTCTCGACGCAGCGGCTGGGACAGCAGGTCGAAGCCCAGCGGCGGAGGCAACTGGCTGAGGGTCTGGCTGAACAGCACCGGATAGTACAGGGGCCGCGCCGGCGACGGTTGCAGCACCCCACCCTCACCGACTTCACGGATGCTGAAGTCCTGGCTGAACAGCCTGCGCCCCTGGCGCTCGAAACCCGCGCGTTGCTCCGCGCTGACCCGTGGCGCCCAGGAGTACGCCTGGGAGCGGTGCAGCAGAGGTCCGACATAGCCATCGAATTCGTCGTGGGTGATTTCCTGGGCGTAGACGAAGAACCGGCGCAGGCTGTCCAGGCGTTGCACCTGGTCCTCCATGCGCTCTTCGATGCGGCTATAGCGCTCGTTGGCGAGCAGCTCGAAACGCTGCGCCAGTTGCTGCTGGGATAGCTTGCTGGCGGCGAGCGCGAGCAAGGCGGTCAGCAGGCCGCCAATCACCAGGGCGACGAAGGCCACCAGCCAGGCGGACACTTCTTCGCTGATAAAACCGAGCATTTTCGGCTTCGACATGGGCAAGCACTCAGGACGCCAGCCGGTAACGGCTCTCAGGGCTCTCTTCAATAATAGCCAGTCGCCACATCAGCGAGAGCCCCTCGGTCGTCATTCGGATCACCGGGCCTGGATGCGCCAGGCCCGATGGATCTTGCTGTTGCGGGCAAAATCCGGGTCCAGGGTGGTGGCGCTGATTTCCTCCACGGCGTAACGCGCCTGCAGGTGCTCGTCGAGCTGGAACTTGCGGAAGTTGTTGGAGAAGTACAGCACGCCCCCCGGCGCCAGGCGGGCCATGGCCAGGTCGAGCAGTTGCACGTGGTCGCGCTGCACATCGAACACCCCTTCCATGCGCTTGGAGTTGGAGAAGGTCGGCGGGTCGATGAAGATCAGGTCGTACTGCTCGCGGTTGCCCTGCAGCCAGGCCATCACGTCGCCCTGCTCCAGGCGATTCTTGTCGGAGTAGCCATTGAGCGACAGGTTGCGCCGCGCCCAGTCCAGGTAGGTTTTCGACAGGTCGACGCTGGTGGTGCTGCGCGCGCCGCCCTTGGCCGCATGCACGCTGGCCGTGGCGGTGTAGCAGAACAGGTTGAGGAAGCGCTTGCCGGCAGCCTCGCGCTGGATGCGCATGCGCATCGGGCGGTGGTCGAGGAACAGGCCGGTGTCCAGGTAGTCGGTCAGGTTGACCAGCAGCTTGACCCCGCCTTCGCTGACTTCGAGGAATTGTCCCTGGCTGTTCTGCCGCTCGTACTGGCGGGTGCCGCTCTGCCGCTCGCGGCGCTTGACCACCACCTTGCTCTGATCGACGCCCAGCGCCTGCGGGATGGCCGCCAGCGCATCGAACAACCGGGCCTGGGCCTTTTCCGGATCGACCGAACGCGGTGCGGCGTATTCCTGCACATGCACCCAGCCCTGGTAGAGATCGACAGCCAGGGCGTACTCGGGCATGTCGGCGTCATACAGGCGATAGCAGGTGATGTGCTCGCGCTTGGCCCACTTGCCCAGTTGCTTGAGGTTCTTTTGCAGGCGGTTGGCGAACATCTGCCCGCCTTCGCTCAGGCGCGCCGGCTCGGCGGCAGCGGCCTGGGCCGGTCGCTCCTGGTCCTGGTTGCGCTCGGTGCTGCGGCGTTCGCCGGTGACGAACTGGTCCGGCTGCACCTTGATCAGCAGCAGCTTGCACGGCAAGGCGCCGTTCCAGAACGCATATTGCTTATGGCTGCGAATGCCCATGCGCTTGCCCAGGTCCGGGGCACCGGTGAACACCGCCGCTTCCCAGCCGAGACAGGCCTGGCGCAGGCGCTCGCCAAGGTTCTGGTAGAGGTAGAGCAGGCTGGCTTCGTCGCCAAGGCGCTCGCCGTAGGGCGGGTTGCTGATCACCAGGCCTTTCTGGTTCTGGTCCGGGCGCGGCTCGAAGGTACCGACTTCGCCCTGGTAGATCTTGACCCAATCGCTCAGCCCGGCGCGCTCGACGTTATTGCGCCCAGGCTGGATCAAGCGCGGATCGGCTTCGTAACCGCGGATCCACAGCGGCGGACGGGCCAGCCCGGCTTCGGCACGGGCGCGGGCTTCGTCATGGACCTTGCGCCACAGCGCCGGCACGTGGCCGAGCCAGGAGGTGAAGCCCCAGCGCTCGCGCTTGAGGTTGGGCGCGATATCGGCGGCGATCATCGCTGCTTCGACGAGGAAGGTCCCGACACCGCACATCGGGTCGGCCAGGGCTCCGCCTTCGGCGGCGATGCGCGGCCAGCCGGCGCGAATCAGCACGGCGGCGGCGAGGTTTTCCTTGAGCGGCGCGGCGCCCTGCTGCAGGCGGTAGCCGCGCTGGTGCAGGCTGTGGCCGGACAGGTCGAGGGACAGGATGGCCTCGCCACGCTCCAGGCGCAGGTGCACGCGCAGGTCCGGGTTGAGCTTGTCGATCGACGGCCGCTCGCCCTGGGCGTTGCGCAGCTTGTCGACGATGGCGTCCTTGACCTTGAGGGCACCGAAGTGGGTGTTGTCGATGCCCGAACCGTGGCCGCTGAACTCCACGGCCAGGGTGCCGGCGGCGTCCAGGTGCTCCTGCCAGTCAACGTCATGGACGCCGTCGTACAGGTCGTCGGCGTTCTTCATAGTGAAGCGCTTGAGCACCAGCAGCACGCGGTTGGCCAGGCGCGACCAGAGGCACAACCGGTAGGCAGTTTCCATATCGGCCGAGCCGCGCAGGGCAGAAGTGTGCTCGCGCACATCCTCCAGGCCGAGGCCGCGGGCCTCATCGGCGAGCAGGCCTTCCAGGCCTTTGGGACAGGTGAGGTAAAGTTCGAAACGGTCCGACATGGGTCAAGTCCAGCCTTGTAGTGAAGAAGCGAACGCATCGCTCTCCAGAGTTTGATCGGGTGCCTTCCGCAAGCACCCGAGTGGCACTGGCTTTGTACGATAAGTACAAACCCGATATGCCGGGCCACCCGCGATGCCTTTTCGCGGACAGCAAAAAGGCTTTGATCGCCAGGCAGAACGAAAAATTCTGTTGCTGAAGGATGCGAATGCGACCCTTCGTCGTTTAGTCGGTCAGCGCCGGAAAACCTTCGCGGCGATGGCCTTTTGCTTCAAAGGCCGGGTAACTCCTGATGATAGTTGGCTTTACCCTGGATCTGCCTCTGACGCAATTTTTTACTTATCCCCTCACCCATGGAAAGGTTACGTGCTTATGACAATTCGTTCGTTCACACGCTTCGCCCCATTGGTTAGAACTCAACTCAGGTCGTGACCGCAACGGTACGACACTTCTGCTCGCCACGCCGGCAGCGAGCGCACACCGGCAGAAAGAATCTGCCCGACCTCAACGAGGTCGACGGGACATTACAGTCAACAAATGAGGGCAGTACCCTATGAGAAGACTTAAGCGTGATCCGTTGGAAAGAGCATTTTCACGTGGCTACCAATACGGAGTCACCGGCAAATCCCGGGAGCTTTGCCCCTTCACCCTACCGTCGGTGCGCCAGGCATGGATCAATGGCTGGCGCGAGGGACGGGGCGACAACTGGGATGGAATGACCGGCACCGCAGGTATCCATAGACTCAACGAAGTTCACGCCGTTGGCTGATCGAGGAGCGTAACCGTTTCAACCGTTTTACATGCGCGCCCTATCCGGGCGGCGGGCTAAGGCCCAGGGGCCCCTTTCGGGGCCCTTTTTATTGGCTTCGAAGGGCCTGCGCGAGGATCATGCTGCGCAGACCCTTCTCTTACGAATTATCTTCCGGGCATCGCAGCGATAGCATCAACCGACTCACGGATCAACGCCGGGCCCTTATAGATGAAGCCGGAGTAGATCTGCACCAGGCTCGCACCGGCTGCGATCTTCTCGGCCGCATGGCGACCTTCGGTGATACCGCCCGCCGCGATGATCGGCATGCGCCCGGCCAGCTCGCCCGCCAGGACCTTCACCGTGTGGGTGCTCTTCTCACGCACCGGGGCACCGGACAGGCCGCCCGCTTCGTTGCCATGCTCCAGCCCTTCGACACCTTCGCGGCCGAGGGTGGTGTTGGTAGCAATCACCGCATCCATTCCCGACTCCAGCAGGGCCGAAGCAACCAGCGCGGTTTCCTCGTCGGTCATGTCCGGCGCGATCTTGATCGCCACCGGTACCCGCTTGCCGTGGCTCAGGGCCAGTTCTTCACGGCGCACGGCCAGGGCGTCCAGCAGTTGCTTGAGCGAGTCGCCGAACTGCAGGCTGCGCAGGCCCGGGGTGTTGGGCGAGCTGACGTTGACGGTGATGTAGCTGGCATGGTTGTAGACCTTGTCCAGGCAGATCAGGTAGTCGTCCACGGCGCGCTCGACCGGTGTGTCGAAATTCTTGCCGATATTGATGCCCAGCACGCCCTGGTAGCGAGCGGCGCGCACGCGCTCGATCAGGTTGTCCACGCCGAGGTTGTTGAAGCCCATGCGGTTGATGATCGCCTCGGCCTGCGGCAGGCGGAAGATCCGCGGCTTCGGGTTGCCCGGCTGCGGGCGCGGGGTCACGGTGCCGATCTCGACGAAGCCGAAACCGAGCTGGGCGAAACCGTCGATGGCCGCGCCGTTCTTGTCCAGGCCAGCGGCCAGGCCCACCGGATTGGGGAAGTCCAGGCCCATGACCTTCACCGGCAGGCGCGCCGGCGCCTTGGTCAACAGTCCGTTGAGGCCCAGGCGGCCGCCGGCACCGATCAGGTCGAGCGACAGGTCGTGGGAAGTTTCCGGGGACAGTTTGAACAACAGCTGGCGGGCCAGGGTATACATGGGCGGGCTTGGCTCAGGATTTGGAGAGGTGGCGATTATAGCCATGGCGGCGGTTGCATGACAGCGCCTTGGCATATGGGTTGCTTGAGCGCCTGCATGGGGCCGGCGCCGTGCGCGCACCGGCCAAGCGCTTTACCTGCCGGGCGACTGCACTGCGATGACCGATTTTTCTCCCTCCCCCCTGGCATGGCTGCATGGCAGCGATGCACCGGAAAAAACCAGCCTGAACATCGGCTTCATGGCCCTGAGCGACTGCGCGCCGCTGGTGGTGGCCGCCACCCAGGGCTTTGCCCAGCCCCACGGCCTGACCCTCAACCTCAAGCGCCAGACCTCCTGGGCCGGGCTGCGCGACGGGCTGCTCAGCGGCGAACTGGATGCCGCCCATTGCCTGTATGGCCTGACCTACGCGGTACACCTGGGCATCGGCGGCGTTGCCCCGACGCCCATGGCGGTGCTGATGGGCCTGAACCACAACGGACAGGCGATCAACCTGTCGCCGGACTTGCAGGCGATTGGCGTGACCAGCCCTGAGGCACTGGAACGTCACGTGCACCAAAGTCGGACAAAACTGACGTTCGCGCAGACTTTTCCCACAGGCACTCACGCCATGTGGCTGTACTACTGGCTCGCCAGCCAGGGCATTCACCCTTTGCAGGACGTCAACAGCGTGGTGGTGCCACCGGCGCAGATGGTTGCGCACCTGCGTGCCGGACGCATCGACGGCTTCTGCGTAGGCGAGCCTTGGTCGGCCAATGCGGTGAACCAGCGCATGGGCTTTACCCTGGCCACCAGCCAGTCGATCTGGCCGGACCACCCGGAAAAGGTCCTGGCGAGCACCGCCGGCTTCGCCCGGCAATACCCCAACAGCGCCCGCGCGCTGGTCGCCTCGGTACTCTCCGCCAGCCGCTTTATCGAACAAAGCCCGGAAAACCTGCAGGCCACCGCACGCCTGCTCAGCGCCGAAAACTATCTTGATGCGCCGCTGGCGGACATCGAGCCGCGCATGCTGGGCGACTACAGCGACGGCCTCGGCAATCACTGGCACGATGCCCACGGCCTGCGCCTGCACGACGATGGCCGGTCCAACCTGCCGTGGCTTTCGGACGGCATGTGGTTCATGACCCAGTTCCGCCGCTGGGGCCTGCTGCGCGACGACCCCGACTACCTCGCGGTCGCCCGCGAGGTGCAGCAACTGGGCCTGTACCGCGATGCGGCGACCAGCCTGGGCATCGACTGTCCCGTGGCGTCGATGCGCAGCAGCCAGTTGATCGATGGCAGCGTCTGGGATGGCAGCGACCCGCGCGGCTACGCCCATGGCTTCCGCCTGCATGCCCTGTCCGGCCAGTAACGGGAGTTGCCCTGATGCTGCGAATCCTGTTGATCGACGACACCGAAAAAAAGGTCGGCCGCCTGCGCACGGCGCTGGTCGAGGCCGGTTTCGAAGTGATCGAGGCGTCCGGCCTGACCATCGACCTGCCGGCGCGCGTCGAAGCGGTGCGTCCGGACGTGATCCTGATCGATACCGAGTCACCGGGCCGCGACGTGATGGACCAGGTGGTGCTGGTCAGCCGCGACCTGCCGCGGCCGATCGTGATGTTCACCGACGAGCACGATCCGGCGGTGATGCGCCAGGCGATCCAGGCCGGGGTCAGCGCTTATATCGTCGAAGGCATCCATGCCCGGCGCCTGCAACCGATCCTCGACGTGGCCATGGCCCGCTTCGAAAGCGACCAGGCGCTCAAGGCCCAGCTCCAGGCGCGCGACCAGCAACTGGCGGAGCGCAAGCGCATCGAACTGGCCAAGGGCCTGCTGATGAAGATGAAGGACTGCGACGAAGAACAGGCCTACACCCTGATGCGCCGGCAGGCCATGAGCAAGCAGCAGAAGCTGGTGCAGGTGGCGGAGCAGATCATCGCGATGCATGACTTGTTGGGTTGAGGTGTTCTTCAGGGCCTCATCGCTGGCAAGCCAGCTCCCACAGGGCTATGTGTCGAACACACATCCCATAGCTGGCTCAAAACCTTGTGGGAGCTGGCTTGCCAGCGATTGGGCACGACCTGACAACATCATTGCTCAAGCCGGCCCCATCGCTGGCAAGCCAGCTCCCACAGGGGCTATGTGTCGAACACACATCCCATAGCTGGCCCAAAACCTGGTGGGAGCTGGCTTGCCAGCGATTGCGCCTGGCCTGACACCATCATTGCTCAAGCCGGCCCCATTGCTGGCAAGCCAGCTCCCACAGGGCTATGTGTCGGACACAAATCCCATGACAGGCATCTGGCCCAGCTCTTGCTAGGAATATTCCGGTAGCCAACGGCGGTTGCCCCAACCCCCAATACCGACAAAGACGTCGCTCTCCCCCTCGCCACCCATGCGAGCCGGGAAGCGGCGTTTTTTTGTTTCAGCCCCGTGAGGTGTCCCATGAATACGAGCTTCTGGAAATCCGGGCATGTCCCGACCCTGTTTGCCGCTTTCCTGTATTTCGACCTGAGCTTCATGGTCTGGTACCTGCTCGGCCCGCTCGCCGTACAGATCGCCACCGACCTGCAACTCACCGCGCAACAACGCGGGCTGATGGTGGCGACGCCGATTCTTGCCGGCGCGGTGCTGCGCTTCGTCATGGGCATCCTCGTAGACCGCCTCTCCCCCAAGACCGCCGGCCTGATCGGCCAGGTGATCGTTATCGTCGCCCTGTTCAGCGCCTGGAAGCTGGGGGTCAACAGCTACGAGCAGGCCCTTCTGCTCGGGGTGTTCCTCGGTGTGGCCGGGGCTTCGTTCGCGGTGTCCCTGCCGCTGGCCTCGCAGTGGTATCCACCGCAGCATCAGGGCAAGGCCATGGGTATCGCCGGCGCGGGGAACTCCGGCACCGTGTTCGCCGCCCTGCTGGCGCCGGTGCTGGCCGCCGCCTACGGCTGGAACAACGTGTTCGGCTTTGCTGTACTGCCGCTGGCGCTGACGGTCGTGCTCTTCGCCCTGCTGGCGCGCAACGCCCCGCAGCGGCCGAAACCCAAGGCCGTGGCCGATTACCTCAAGGCCCTGGGCGACCGTGACAGCTGGTGGTTCATGTTCTTCTACAGCGTGACCTTCGGCGGCTTCATCGGCCTGGCCAGCGCCCTGCCCGGCTACTTCAACGACCAGTACGGCCTCGACCCGGTCAAGGCCGGCTACTACACCGCCGCCTGCGTCTTCGCCGGCAGCCTGATGCGTCCGCTGGGCGGCGCCTTGGCCGACCGCTTCGGCGGCATTCGCACCCTGCTGGCGATGTACAGCGTGGCGGCGGTGTGCATTGCCGCAGTCGGCTTCAACCTGCCCAGTTCGATAGCGGCGCTGGCCCTGTTTGTCAGCGCCATGCTCGGCCTTGGTGCGGGCAACGGTGCGGTGTTCCAGTTGGTGCCACAGCGCTTCCGCCAGGAAATCGGGGTCATGACCGGGCTGATCGGCATGGCCGGCGGTATCGGTGGCTTCCTCCTGGCCGCCGGCCTGGGCGCGATCAAGCAACACAGCGGTGATTACCAGCTGGGCTTGTGGCTGTTCGCCAGCCTCGGCGTGCTGGCCTGGTTCGGCCTGCATGGGGTCAAGCGCCGCTGGCGCACCACCTGGGGCTCCGCCGCCGTTACGGCAGCGCGGGTCTGACGCCGGTGAGCCTGCGACTGAGCATCGCCCAAGCCAGCGCCAGCGGCCCGCGGGAAGAAAACCAGGACGCCACGCGCCTGGTTACCCCAGGGCCCGAGCTGGCGGCGAGCAAGGGCTACCTGGTCGCCCTCGCCGACGGTGTCAGCCAGTGCGCCGACGGCGGCCTGGCGGCGCGGGCCAGCCTGCAGGCGTTGGCCATGGACTACTACGCCACGCCGCCCACCTGGGGCGTGGCCCAGGCCCTGGACCGTCTGCTGTCGGCGCAGAATCGCTGGCTGCGGGCGAACGGCGGCGGCCAGCCGCTGCTGACCACCCTGACCGCACTGGTGCTGCGTGGCCGGCGCTTTACCCTGGCCCATGTCGGCGATTGCCGGGCCTATCGCTGGCATACCGGGCAGTTGCGGCGCATCAGCCAGGACCATGTCTGGGACCAGCCCGGCATGCAGCATGTGCTCAAGCGCGCCCTCGGCCTGGATGAGCATCTGCTGGTGGATTACCAGGAAGGCGAGTTGCAGCAGGGCGAACGCTTCGTCCTGCTCAGCGATGGTGTCTGGTGCGTGCTCAACGACAGGCAGATCGCCAGTGTGCTGCGCGATACCCCGGATCTTCAGCAAGCAGCCGACACCCTGGTGCGCATGGCTCACCTGGCCGGCAGCCAGGACAATGCCAGTGCGGTGCTGGCCGGGGTCGAGGAACTCGGTGCCAGCAGCCTTGGCGACACCCTGGCGCAATTGCACCACTGGCCGCTGCCGCCGAATCTGCGCTCGGGGCAGTCCTTCGAGGGCTGGCAGGTCGAAAGTATCGTCGGCAAGAGCCGTCAATCCCTGCTCTACCGCGTGCTCGATCGCCAGGGACAAGCCTGGCTGCTGAAAACCCTGCCGGCCAGCCGCGAACAGGACGCAGGCGCCCAGCAAGCGCTGTTGATGGAAGAATGGTTCCTGCGCCGCGTAGCCGGGCGCTGCTTTCCCGAAGTACACCCGGGCAACCAGCGCCAGCACCTGTACTACCTGATGCGCGAGTACCCGGGCCAGACCCTGGCCGGGCACTTCCAGCAACATGGCCCGCTGCCCCTGGCGCAATGGCTGGATATCGCCCGCCAGACCCTGCGCGCAGCAGGCATGCTGCACCGGCGCAACATCCTGCACCGCGATATCAAGCCGGAGAACCTGCACCTGGGCGATGACGGCCAGGTACGCCTGCTGGACTTCGGCCTGGCCTTCTGCCCGGGCCTGTCGGAGGCGCCTTCGCAGGATCTGCCCGGCACGCCCTCGTTCATCGCGCCGGAAGCCTACGAGGGGCAACCGCCGTCGGTGCAACAAGACCTTTACGCCGTGGGCGTCAGCCTTTTCTGGCTGCTCACCGGGCATTATCCCTACGGCGAGATCGAAGCCTTCCAGCATCCGCGTTTCACCACGCCCACCAGCGCTGCACGCCTGCGCCCGGACCTACCGGAATGGCTGGAGCACAACCTGGCCCAGGCGCTGGCCAGCGACCCGCGTCAGCGCTTCGAAACCGCCGAGCAATGGCTGTTGCTGCTCGACCAGGGCGAACACCAGCCGCTGGCCCTGCGCGCGAAACCCTTGCTGGAGCGCGAACCGCTGAAAGTCTGGCGTGGCCTGGCGCTGTTGTCGCTGCTGTTGAACCTGGTGTTGCTGATCGGCCTGCTGAAAGGCTGACGAACCGCAGAAAAAGAAAAACCCGGCCGAGGCCGGGTTTTTCTAGTAGCGCTTAGACCAATTACTTGGCTTGGGCTTCTACTTGAGCTTCTACGCGACGGTTAACGGCGCGGCCAGCTTCAGTGGCGTTGTCGGCAACCGGACGGGTCTCACCGTAGCCAACCGACTGAACGCGGCTCGACTCAACACCGTACTGCTGGGTCAGAACCTGCTTAACGGCGTTTGCACGACGCTCGGACAGTTTCTGGTTGTAAGCGTCAGGACCGACGGAGTCAGTGTGACCTTCAACGGTGGTGGTGGTTTGTGGGTACTGCTTCATGAAGTCAGCCAGGTTCTTGATGTCGCCGTAGCTGTTTGGCTTCACGACCGACTTGTCGAAGTCGAACTTGACGTCCAGCTCAACGCGAACGACTTCGGCAACAGCCGGGCAGCCATCGGCGTCAACGGTAACGTTGGCCGGGGTGTCAGGGCACTTGTCGACGTTGTCGCAAACGCCGTCGTTGTCGCTGTCGGAGCAGACTTCAGCAACCGGAGCCGGTGCTGGAGCTGGTTGCTTGCCGCCGCTGCCGCCGAAGTTCAGACCAACACCAACGCTCGGGCCCCACTCGGTGTAGCCGCCGTCGATGTTGTAGTTGGCTTCAACGCCGGCACGGGCGAAGAAGTTGTCGGTGATGTACCACTTGGCACCAGCGCCCAGGTTGGCGAAGGTGGAGTGATCACGGCCGTTGCGGGTAGCTTGACCCAGGCTTTCGTGGGCGAAACCGGCCGAAACGTACGGGCGCAGCGCGTCACCAACGGTACCGAAGTGGTAGGTAGCGTCCAGCTTGGCTTTGGAACCCTTGATGTCCTTGTTGAAGACTTCGCCACGAGCGTTGTGAGTCTCGTTGTAGCCCAGGTCCAGGGACAGGTCGTCGGTCAGGAAGTAGCCCAGACGCACGCCAGGGTTGGTGCCGTCATTCTTGAAGTTACGCTCACTGTCGTAGTACTGCTTGGTGACGTTGCCTTCAATTTCGACTGCGCCTTGGCCTTGAGCCAGTACGCCGAAGGAAGTGGCGGCGACCAGCGAACCAATGGCCAAGCCCAAGGTGTTTTTCAATTTCATCCGTTAAATCCCCATTTGGTGATTGTTAAGTAGTCCCCACCAATAACCGGGGGACAACTCGTCGGCAAGTTTAGCAGAACTCACCGAACCGTTAGAGAATTTTCCGACAGACTAAGTTTCCATCTGCCCGGAAAATTTCTCGCGAAGCTTGTCCAGCGCGCGCTTGTAACGCATTTTCGTTGCGCTCAAGCCCATGTGCATGATGTCGGCTATTTCCTGGAACTCCAGCTCTGCGACAAATCGCAGCACCAGAATTTCTCGGTCGATGGGGTTCACATGAACCAGCCACCTGTCCAGCCCGCCCTTCTCTTCCGGCTTCGGCGACTTCTCTTCAGAGGCCTCCTCGACCGGGTCCAGGCTCAGGGCATCCATCAACCGGCGCTTGCGTCGCTCCTTGCGGTACTGGGTAATGCACTCGTTGTAAGTGATGCTGTAGAGCCAGGTCTTGAACTTGGACTTGCCCTCGAAGTTCTTCAACCCATAGAGCACCTTCAGCATCACCTCCTGACAGACATCGTCCGCATCGCGATCGTTCCCGAGATAACGTGCGCATACGTTAAAAAGGGTGCGCTGATAGCGCCGCATGAGTTCTTCATAGGCGCGGGTGACATGAAAAAGCTCCTCATGCGAACGCGCCACCAACTCCTCATCGGTGAGTTCGCGGGGGTCGTAACGCATGGGCAGCGGTGAGGTTCTATTCAAAACAAATCAGGCCGACAGTCAGGTATTCATCGCCGCCTGCCCGGAGGGGGCAGTTTTGCGGCGGCATACATTAGCAGAGATTTGCCCGGTCAGCGGCTACTGACACGCTGTTCCAGCAGGGTCCGGTTGGACAGCGAGACCAGGTCGCCTTCGTCGGTCAGCACTACCGTCTTCACCGTGCCGATCTCTTCGATCTGCCCTTCGACGTCGCCAATCCGCACGTCCTGCCCTACCTGGTACAGCTCGCGCACATAGATGCCGGCGATGATCTGCCCGGCGATCTCGCGGCTGCCCAGGCCCATGGCCAGCGCAACGGCCAGACCAACGGTAATCAGGCCGATGACGATCACGTGGTTGAGCAGGTCGGTCTTGACTTCGAGCTGGCTGATGGCCACCGAGATGCTGATGATGATCACCAGGCCCTGGGCGATGCGCCCCAGGCCGGCGGCGTATTCCAGGCCGATGCCTTCGGCGGCGCCCCGCACCAGGCCGTTGGCCACCTGGGCCAGCAGCAGGCCGGCGAGCAGCACCAGGGCACCGCCGAACACTTTCGGCAGGTACAGGGCGAGCATGTCGAGGGTCGCCGACACCCGCTCCAGGCCCAGGGACTCGGCGGCGGAAACCAGGAATACCAGGAGCACGAACCAATAGACGATCTTGCCGATCAGGGTCGAGATCGGCACCTGGATGCCGACCCGTCCGAGCATCTTGGTCAGGCCGGTACCGCTCATCAGGCGGTCCAGGCCCAGCTTGGCCAGGAGTTTGGACAGCAGGGTATCGAGCAGCTTGGCGACCACGAAGCCAAGCAGCACGACGACCAGGGCGCCAAACAGGTTGGGGATGAAGTTCGCGACTTTGGTCCACAACGCGGTCATTGCGGTGACCAGGCTCTGGGTCCAGAGATCAAGTTCCATATTCAATCGGCCTTATCAGCTTTTTTGGAAGCGGTGCGGCGAACCGGCGCGACATGCGCCGAGCCATTGTTGATGGCGATCATCAGCGCCTGGCCCCAACGGCCAAGCAGGCTGAACATATCGCCGGCGCCGACCTGGCGGTTGGCGGTTTTCAGCACACGCCCAAGGCAAGCGTCGTCATCGCGCTCCAGGGCGGAGGGCGAAGCCTTGAGCATGTCGCGCAGGGATTGTTCAAACGGATCGTGCATGGGCACCTCGCGTAATGTCTGTCAGAGACGAGGTCGCGTTGTTGTGGGTCACATGAACAATTTGGCCTGAAACAGGTTTTGCCGTCGCCTCGGACCCTGTGGGAGCGGGTTTACCCGCGATTGCGGTGATGAGGCCACTGTTGCTATCGCTGGCAAGCCAGCTCCCACAGGTTTCTCGGCCAGCCGCAGGTTTTGTGTTCGACACGGTCACTGTGGGAGCGGGTTTACCCGCGATTGCGGTGGTGAGGCCACTGTTGCTATCGCTGGCAAGCCAGCTCCCACAGGTTTCTCGGCCAACCGCGGGTTTTGTGTGCGACACGGTCATTGTGGGAGCTGGCTTGCCAGCGATTGCGGTGGTGAGGCCACTATCGTAATCGCGGGTGAACCCGCTCCCACAGGTTTCTCGGCCAACCGCGGGTTTTGTGTTCGACACGGTCACTGTGGGAGCGGGTTTACCCGCGATTGCGGTGGTGGGGCCACTGTTGCTATCGCTGGCAAGCCAGCTCCCACAGGATTCGCGGTGTGCTTTGATCAGCATGGCGTCAAACCCACCGCAACCGGCGGAACAGCCACCATTGACCCAGGGCCAGGCCCACCACCAGCAGGCTGGCATAGAGGAAGCCATAGGGACTTTCCGACCCCGGAATCCCGCCAACATTGATGCCCAGCAGCCCGGTGACAAAACTCATCGGCAGGAAAATGCAGGTAATGATGCCGAACCGGTACATGGTCCGGTTCATCCGCTCATTCAGCCGCCGGTCCTCGCTTTCTAGCACCAGCGCCACCCGTTCGCGGGTCAGTTCCAGCTCTTCGAGGTAGCGGATCAGGCTGTTGTTCAGCTCGTTCCAGTAGTCGGCATCGTCCTCGACGAACCACGGGCATTTGTTGCGCGCCAGTTGCGCGTAGATTTCCCGCTGCGGCGCGAGAAAACGGCGCAGGCCCGCGGCGCGGCGGCGCATCTGCTGCAGGGCGCCGTGCTCCGGGGTGTAGCGTTCGTCGGCTTCGAGCTTTTCTTCCTGGTCATCGACCAGTTCCGACAGGTCGGAAACCACCGCCTGGATCTTGTCGGTGAGCAACTGGGCCAGGCTCAGCAGCAATTCCGACGCGGTACGCGGCCCGCGTCCTTCATCCAGTTGCTGCAACAGCTCGTCGGTGGCCCGTAACGGCCGCAGGCGCAGCGAGATCACCCGCTGCGCTTCGGCGAAGATACGCACCGAGACCATGTCTTCAGGCTCGGCACCGGGATTGAGGTTGATCCCGCGCAGGAACAGGAGCATCTGCGCATCGGGCAGCGGCAGCATGCGCGGGCGGGTATTTTCTTCCAGCAGCAGATCGCAGGAGAATTCGTTCAGCCCGCTGTCCTGGCGCAGCCAGGTCTGGGTTTGCGGGTGGCCGCGGTCCCAGTGCAGCCAGAGGCTTTCCTCCGGCTGCAGGACCAGGCCGTCGAGCTGCGTCCGAGCGATGGAGCGCGCACCGCCCCTGCCATCGAGCACCAGGGCATGAACCAGCCCCCATTGCGCGTTTTCTTCCTCGAACATCCTTACCCCATCGTCCTGTCTGCGTGATTACTCGGGCATCTTCAGCGGGCTGGGCGAGATGATCACGCCGTTGTTGTCCGCATAGACGTATTGCCCCGGGTGGAAGGTGACACCGGCGAAGGTCACCGCGACATTCAGGTCGCCGATACCACGCTTGTCGGTCTTCATCGGGTGGCTGGCCAGGGCCTGCACGCCGACATCGGTCTGCGCCAGCACGTCCACGTCGCGCACACAGCCGTAGATCACCAGGCCTTCCCAGCCGTTCTTCGCCGCCTTCTCGGCGAGCATGTCGCCCAGCAGCGCACGGCGCAGCGAACCGCCGCCATCGACCACCAGGACCTTGCCCTTGCCATCCAGCTCGACCTGCTCCTTGACCAGCGAGTTGTCTTCGAAGCACTTGATGGTGACGATTTCGCCGCCGAACGAATCGCGACCGCCGAAGTTGCTGAACATCGGCTCCAGCACCTGCACCAGTTCAGGGTAGGCGTCGCACAAATCGGGCGTTACGTAATGCATGGGAAAACTCCTGTCAGTACCAAGATGAATGGATGTCGGAATTCACGATCACTGAAACGGACGAAACCTGGCAATACGGCTTTAGACCAGATCCAGCCTACAGGTCAATGCCGATACGGTCACCTTCATAGGCCAGGGTGATCAGGTTCAGCGCCGCGCAGCCCGGCTGCAGGGCGCGCCCCGAGGCCAGGCTGAAGCTCAACCCATGACGCGGACACCTCAGCACCTCGCCCTCCAGGGTAGCCGCGGCCAGCGGCGCGCCCTGGTGCGGGCAACGGTCTTCGAGCAGCACCGGGCGGTTATCCACCACCAGCAGCAACAAGGCCTGGCCGTTGACGCGGAAGGTCTTGCGATATCCGTCGTGCAGATTGATCAGACGCTCGAGGGCAACGAACATGAAAATAACCCAGAAAATGACCAGTTATCCGAAAAGCGTCACATCTTAGCCGCTAACCACTTCCTGCGAAACTTCCTCCGGCGCCGGACGCTCGACCATCGACAACGGATCGCGCAGCCAGCGCTCCACCAACGGCCAGACCTGCGCCTGCGCCGCCTTGCTCACCAGCATATCCACATGTCCGAAGTTGTCGAATCCGTTGGCCACGCCGAGGGTGACGAAGCGCTTGTCCTCGCTGCCGATCTGCTCGAACAGCTTGCGGCAGGCCCAGACCGGATCCTGGAAGTCCCCTGCCCCGCCCACGGCCAATACCGGCACACGAACCTCGGCCAGGCCGGCCCACCAGTCGCGGTCTTTCTCACCGAAACGCCCGAACAGCCCGAACCAGCGCATGCTCTCGATGGCCAGGCCGATCGGCTCGTCTTCCGGCCCGCGCTTGAGCCGCGAGCCGGAAATATGCGGGAAGCGCTTGAGCAGCAGGCGACTGCCCCACTCCACCGGCGGGATCTTCAGCGGCCAATAGGTACGGCTGACCTGGGTGCCGAAGAAGGCGGCGCTGGCGATCAGCGACTCGTCCAGGTATCGCCCGCCCAAAGCTGCCGCCAGGGTGGTGCCGCCGAGGGAATGGCCGAGCCAGTGCGCCGGCTGCCCGGTTTGCTCGTGGACGAAGGCGGCGATGGCCGGCAGATCGTAGCCCGCGTAGTCGGCCACGCGATTGCGCGCATAGTCGCGATTGCGCGGCGACAGGCCGTGGCCGCGCATTTCCGGAATCCACACATCGAAACCGGCCCGCGCCAGCATGGCGCCCAGGCCGATGCCCTTCGGCGAAAACCAGAAGCGCCGGTTGGAAAAACTGCCGTGCAGAAGGATCACCGGCACGCCCCGGGCCCGCTCCTGGTCGGCCAGGCCAAGGCGGGTCAGCGCCAGCTCGACACTCGGGTCAGGGCTGTTGCCGGCCTTCAGGCGGTACACGTCCTCGCTCAGGTCACCGCAACGTTCGGCCCTGAGCAGGGCCACGGGAAATAGGGAGCTGCTGCTTTGCATAGGGTTCTTGTACGAAAAAGGGCGCGTCCGTCATTGGACACGCCCTGGATAAAAGCGCCGCGCCGACATTCACAGGGAATGCCGACGCCTATCTACATCAGACCGCAGCCTGACCCTCGGCCAGGAAGAACCAGGTTTCCAGCACGGAGTCCGGGTTCAGGGACACGCTTTCGATGCCCTGCTCCATCAGCCACTTGGCGAGGTCCGGGTGGTCCGAAGGGCCCTGGCCGCAGATGCCGATGTACTTGCCGGCCTTGTTGCACGCCTGGATGGCGTTGGCCAGCAGCTTCTTGACCGCCGGGTTACGCTCATCGAACAGGTGGGCGATGATCCCGGAGTCGCGGTCCAGGCCCAGGGTCAGCTGGGTCAGGTCGTTGGAGCCGATGGAGAAGCCGTCGAAGTATTCGAGGAACTCGTCCGCCAGGATGGCGTTGGACGGCAGTTCGCACATCATGATCACGCGCAGGCCGTTGACGCCGCGGCCCAGCCCGTTCTCGGCGAGCAGGTCGACCACCTGGCTGGCTTCGCCCAGGGTACGCACGAACGGCACCATGATCTCGACGTTGGTCAGGCCCATCTCGTTGCGCACACGCTTCAGCGCACGGCATTCCAGCTCGAAGCAGTCACGGAACGACTCGCTGATGTAGCGCGACGCACCGCGGAAGCCCAGCATCGGGTTCTCTTCTTCCGGCTCGTACAGCTTGCCGCCGATCAGGTTGGCGTATTCGTTGGACTTGAAGTCCGACAGACGCACAATCACCTTCTTCGGCCAGAACGCCGCGGCCAGGGTGCTGATGCCCTCGACCAGCTTCTCGACGTAGAAATCGACCGGATCGTTGTAACCGGCGATGCGCTTGTCGACGCTGTCCTTCAGCTCTTGCGGCAGGCCCGCGTAGTTCAGCAGTGCCTTGGGGTGCACGCCGATCATGCGGTTGATGATGAATTCCAGACGGGCCAGGCCGACACCTGCGTTCGGCAGCTGGGCGAAGTCGAAGGCGCGGTCCGGGTTGCCGACGTTCATCATGATCTTGAACGGCAGCTCGGGCATGGCGTCTACCGAGTTCTGACGCACATCGAAGCCCAGTTCGCCTTCGAAGATGAAACCGGTATCGCCTTCGGCGCAGGAAACGGTCACGCCCTGGCCGTCTTTCAGCACCTGGGTGGCGTTGCCGCAACCGACCACCGCCGGAATACCCAGCTCACGGGCGATGATCGCCGCGTGGCAGGTACGGCCGCCGCGGTTGGTCACGATGGCGCTGGCGCGCTTCATCACCGGTTCCCAGTCCGGGTCGGTCATGTCGGAGACCAGCACGTCGCCCGGCTGGACCTTGTCCATTTCCGATACGTCGTGGATCACACGGACCTTACCAGCGCCGATGCGCTGACCAATGGCACGGCCTTCGACCAGCACGGTGCCCTTCTCTTTCAGCAGGTAGCGCTCCATCACGTTGGCGCTGGCGCGGCTCTTCACGGTCTCAGGGCGGGCCTGCACGATGTACAGCTTGCCGTCGTCGCCGTCTTTCGCCCACTCGATGTCCATCGGACGCTGGTAGTGCTTCTCGATGATCATCGCCTGCTTGGCCAGCTCGGCCACTTCGGCGTCGGTCAGGCAGAAACGCGCGCGGTCGGCGCGGTCCACATCCACCACCTTGACCGAACGACCGGCCTTGGCTTCATCGCCGTAGACCATCTTTATCGCCTTGCTGCCCAGGTTGCGGCGCAGGATGGCCGGGCGGCCGGCTTCGAGGGTGTTCTTGTGGACATAGAACTCGTCCGGGTTGACCGCGCCTTGCACCACGGTCTCACCCAGGCCGTAGGCACCGGTAATGAAGACTACGTCGCGGAAGCCCGATTCGGTATCCAAGGTGAACATCACGCCGGCCGTTCCGGTTTCCGAACGCACCATGCGCTGCACACCGGCAGACAGGGCCACCAGCTTATGGTCGAAGCCCTGGTGCACGCGGTAGGAAATGGCGCGGTCGTTGAAGAGGGAGGCGAAGACTTCCTTGGCCGCGCGGATCACGTTGTCCACGCCACGGATATTAAGGAAGGTTTCCTGCTGGCCGGCGAAGGACGCGTCGGGCAGGTCTTCGGCGGTGGCGGAGGAGCGCACGGCCACGGCCATGTTCTCGTTGCCGTTGGCCATGGCGGCGAAGGCGGTACGGATTTCCGCGTCCAGGCGCGCCGGGAACTCGGCTTCCATCACCCACTGGCGGATCTGCGCGCCGGTCTTGGCCAAGGCGTTCACATCGTCCACATCCAGCGCATCGAGTGCGGCATGGATCTTGTCGTTCAGGCCGCTCTGCTCGAGGAAGTCACGGTACGCCTGAGCCGTAGTGGCAAAGCCGCCCGGTACCGAAACACCGGCACCTGCGAGGTTACTGATCATCTCGCCCAGGGATGCGTTCTTGCCCCCCACATGCTCCACATCATGGACGCCGAGCTTATCGAGGGAAACTACGTACTCTACCAAGGTGATCTCTCCACTAACTGTATTGGAAAAGCTCAGGACGCCGGCGAATCCCCGCTGGGGCTGGCCGGGCGCTTGTGGCCTGGACCTGGAAAATAAGTGAGAATGCCGACGATGTCGTTACGATGGCGTTCGGCAAACCGAACCTATCATATCCAAGAATCGTCACCAGCTTAAGGCCCATGGCGCAAATGAAACGATCCGCCTTCTTCATTTCCGACGGCACCGGCATCACCGCGGAGACCCTCGGGCAAAGTCTTCTAGCCCAATTCGAGAACATTCCGTTCAACAAGTTCACCCGCCCGTACATCGACAGCGTCGACAAGGCCCGAGTGATGGTCCAGCAGATCAACGCCGCGGCCGAGCGTGACGGCGTACGCCCGATCATCTTCGACACCATCGTCAACCAGGACATCCGCGAGGTGCTCGCCACCTCCAACGGCTTCATGATCGACATCTTCTCCACCTTCCTCGCCCCGCTGGAACAGGAGCTGACGGCCCACTCGTCGTATTCCGTAGGCAAATCCCACTCGATCGGCGGGAACTCCAACTACATGGAACGGATCGAGGCGGTGAACTTCGCGCTGGACAACGACGACGGCGCGCGGACGCACTACTACGACAAGGCGGACCTGATCCTGGTGGGGGTATCGCGCTGCGGGAAAACGCCGACTTGTCTGTACATGGCTATGCAGTTTGGGATTCGGGCGGCGAACTATCCGCTGACCGAGGATGATATGGAGCGGCTGCAGCTGCCGGCCGCGTTGAAGAATCATCAGCACAAGCTGTTTGGCTTGACCATCGATCCGGATCGGTTGACGGCTATTCGGCATGAGCGGAAGCCCAATAGCCGGTATGCGAGCTTTGCGCAGTGCGAGTTCGAGGTAAGGGAGGTGGAGAATCTGTTCCGGCGGGAGAATATTCCGCATATCAACTCCACGCATTTTTCGGTGGAGGAGATTTCGGCGAAGATTTTGGTGGAGAAAGGGGTGGAGCGGCGGTTTAAGTAGCAATATTTATTGGCGAGCGAAGGAATCTAGCAAAAACTACGCAGCTCAAGTAGGTAATTTAAATGGATGTTACCAAATGATCGATACAGATGATGCAACACTACTAGCGAAACAGATTAACGAGCTGAAGGAACGAGGAGGCGATCTCCCCTCTCAGCTCACAGTTGACGACCGCGTCCTAGCGAGAATCACCGACGGAATCTACCGACGCCCATCCGCAGCACTTCGCGAGCTAATATTTAATGCTTATGATGCAGACGCCACGGAGGTTGTAATTGATACCGGAGCCCCGAGATTTGAATATATATCAGTCCGTGACAATGGCCGCGGCATGGATGAACATACACTAGCCAACTTATTCAAACATATCGGCGGCAGCTCAAAGCGAACTCACAAAGGCATTGAACTGGGCACCGTCCATAGTGAAGACCCAGACCTTACTCCAATGGGCCGTAAGCTTATTGGAAAAATAGGGATAGGCATGTTCGCGGTCACCCACCTAACTACCCACTTCAGGGTTATTACAAAAAGAAAAGGACAAAGCCATAGACTAATTGCTGAAGTCTGGATGAAGACTTGGACGGAAGAAAACCTACGCAATGCTCCGGAAGATGATGGTGAGTTTGTAACCGGTGACGTTGTGTTCTCTGTTGAGCCGGCCTCCGATCCTGACACTCACGGCACCGAAATTGTACTTTTAGAAATTCGGGAACAGACTAGAAACAATCTAAAATCATCGGATTTCTGGGAAAACCATCTTGAAACGACTCAAGCCACCGATCCTCTCGACCAGAAATCAGAGCGCTTACCCCCGCAGTTTCATATAGGTTATGTGAGGAAAAATGAAATCGAGTATACGATCCCCCCAAAGATGCCATGGGCAGATAGCGACGACGACACTCAGCGTTTTCGCGAACTCTACAGAAAAGTTGTAGAGGGAACGGGGACCACAACTAAAAACCCAGATATAGAAGAGTACCTAGACACCTACCTGGGAATGATTTGGCTCTTGAGCTTGTCCGCACCACTCGAATACCTAGACGAAAACCCTTTATTATTTCGCGGCTCTAAAACCATAGACTTTTATCAATTACAAAACAAAGCCAGAAGCCAAGCTCAGCCTTTGACCATCAGCAAAGATGAAACAATCTCAGAAGCAATGAATCTGGAATCAAACTCTCCGGATCCATGCGGCGGGTTCTCCGTTTTCGTCGACGGAATTGCATTAAAGAGACCAGTATTACTACCTGATACATTACTCGGCAATCGAAAGAAAGTAAGAGCCGAAAACCCAATGATGTTCGTGGGAAAGGTCCAAACTTCATTAGGGACCATACCTGCAGATCGAGGCGGCGGCGGCCTCGAATTCGAAGCATATTTTTACTGGAACTCGCTCATAGTCCCCAAGCAAAACAGGGGAATATTGATCAGGATAAACAACGCCAGCGGCGTACTTTATGATGATCGCTTTATGGACTATCAAATATCCGAACTTAATAGGCTTTCCCAAATAACAGCGGAAATCTTCATCATTAAAGGGCTTGACCCTGCCCTAAACATAGACCGCGAGTCGTTCAACGTAAGCCACCCCCACTACCAATACTTAACAAAATGGGTACACGCTGCCTTAAGGCAAGTAACCAACAAGCTAAAAGATGTAGGAAAAAAATCTCGCGACGAAGAAAAAAGCAACGTTCGCGCCACAGTTCTAACGGCAATTGAAAGCCATTTGAATGACGTCTGGGAAAAAAAGGCTGACGCACTCACTAGCAAGCCAGACATAATCATTATTTCCGATCCAAAAGACGGACAAACAGATTTCACTGAGAAGACTGCCCATCAAGATTCCGAACTTGTATTTAAACTCGACAAACAGCGACTAGAAGTTCTATCGAGACCACCTACACAGCCACCACTAACTACTATTGAACAGGCCAAAGCAGTTATGGTCGTGCTCTCAGCGTACAACTTATTGGATGAAATACCCTACATAAAACAACAAGATTTATTTACAGATATTATCAACGCATTGTCTCCGGAGCTTGACAATGACTGAAATTACACAGGATGTCGCGACTGATGATGACTTTGCTGAGTCGGTGGTCCCACCAGCCGCCCCACCACCAGGCCAGAGAGCCGTCGCGATCGTAAAACAAATTCGGCCCTGGCACAAACCCAGAAAACAATTAGTTAGACGCAGCTGGACTCATCACATTCGAGACTTGATGAGGAGACTGCATTTTCCTAAGGGGGCTATTCCCACATTCAGATATCTAACCTTGGCAGGTCCAGACATGTTAGATATCCGCCAACTGGAAGACGCAACCGTAAAATCTGGATACAAGCTAAAATATACTGGCTTCAGCCCAAAAGGGTCTAAGGATGAAGCCGAAATATTATTAGCTCAAAATCAAATACGCAGCTATGAATGGATTGATCGCAACTCCGAAACTCTTTGGCACAGACTAGAAGATATCGCTGCAGGAGAACGCTCGACCGCACTTCGAGCAGTAGAACGTCACGGCCCTTATCACGCGATAAACTTTGATCTATGCCAGAACATCACCCTCCAACGAGGAGGAGCACCAACGATAATAGATGCCTTAATTAAGGTATTTAGAATTCAGTGCCGACACAACAGCGAACCTTGGCTCTTATTTATCACAACTAAAATAGAACAGGGAAATACTCCAGACGAACACGTGGCCAATTTCTTAAAAGCAGTCAACTCTAACATAGCAGCCTCAGCAGAATTCCAAGAGGAATTCAACAAGCTTTGTGAAGCCCATGAAGTCGACCAAGAGATCGCACTTGAAAATCCTAAGAACTTACCGCTAGATGCATTTGTGCGGTTTTTCTGTCTAGGCTTTACAAAATGGCTTATAGGAAATCTTTGCACTGCTAGGCCAGCGATTGCCCTAGAAATGCAAAGCAGTCAAATTTACTCTGTGGAACAAGGGAGTAAAGATATGCTATCCCTGGTCTACAAGTGCTCCCCACAAGTCAGGACAGCGTTCGACCAAGGACCTGAAATAAACCACGAAGAGGTAGAAATAGCAGCAGGCATCACTGCCGCCCAGAAGACTACATCTCTCATTGATATAGACTTAAAGGTGGCAAATGATGCGAACTTGCTAAACGACTTGACGCAGGAGACTCACAACCTGTTGAGATCAGCCAACTATTCACAAGAGCTGATTAGCCAGGTGACAGACAATGCGCATGCTCAATAGCATTACTTAACCTACACCGCCCCCGCATACCAGGCAGAGTCAACGATATTGACTCTGCCAAGGCCCTTCCCATAGGTGGCGGAACAGCCTCACTCACTTGTGTTATTTGGGAGGATAACGAACCCAACAGTTCGTAACTATCAGGAAAACCCTGCAAACGCATCGCTTCAAACACACTGAGCCGCCGCTGGCAGTTCGGATGAATATGAACTTCTCTATTACCATATGCAACTGTAATACTAGGTTTTCCGAGTTCTAATGTTTTAAAGCTACGATTAGCTCTTTTTCCAGGAGCCAAGGCACCTGGAGTAGTGAATTTTTTGGATTTTGGCTGCATGCACCAATGATTAGGATGGTAAGAGATCGCATCCTTTGAAATCCCCCGACGATAGAACGTTGGCTCCGGGAGATCACCTATCGCGTAACCTACCGTAAGCTGAGCAGGCTCAAAGTATTGCTTCACTAGACCACACCACAACGATTGCGGGTATAGATGCGCATTAATGCCCACCATCAACAAACGTTCGCGACTTTGCGGAACTCCAAAGTCAGTCGCGTTTACAATCTGCACCTGAACATTAAATCCAATCCCTTCTAAGTAACTCTTAATCTTTTCAAAATGCTCTTTATGATCTCCCTCATTGAGACCAGGAACATTCTCAAAAGCAAAAAAATGAAGCGGAGCGCGCTCATTTAGCTGCCTTATTATATCCGCATAGATAAATGGCAAGTCGTGCCGAGGATCATTTTCTTTAGGGTTTTTATTGGCTCGACTAAAGCTTTGACAAGGCGGCCCACCAATCACTCCTATAGGAGTGAAAACGCCACCGTGAAAAGCATCAAGCCTATCTAACGTCAAATCCCTAATATCTATGCAGTGTCCATTTTTCGCACCCGCAACTCTATTATGGTTGTACGAAGCAATGCTATCTGGCCGAATATCAAAAGCGAGCCCTACATCATAACCAGCTTCTTCGAAGCCAAGATCGAGCCCGCCGGCGCCACAAAACAAGCTCAGTAACATACAATCCTCAGAGTGCAAGCCATAATAATCAGGCCAATTTAAAATCTGGCACTATACTACATTTCACGACCCCCTGCCACTAAAAGAATTTAAACTTCAAGACCAGCAGAACCAATACAAACCAACCAAGACACAGCCCACCATCGCCGAAACTTGCAACCGCCAACAAATATCTTGCCGAAATCCAAAGCTCTGGAAATTCAAGACATTAAAACATGACAACCTTCCCCTCAATTACCCGACCAAATCTCTAAAGAGCGACAGCACTTGACTATTGCTTATGCTAAAACATTAGGCTATTTTTGCGATCGTACGAAATTTCCTACGCAGATTAGCGAAAAGGCATACCCTCGTGGCGATCAAAGCAGCATCAAAGGAATCGAAGGTCCAAGCTCTATACGAGCCTATCCAGAGATCTCAATCCAATCCTGCCTGGACTCAAGACGAATTAATCCTAGCCCTTGACCTCTACCTAAAACATCGCTACTCGCTACCCGGAAAATATCATCCGGAAGTAAAGGAACTGTCTCAGCTACTTGGCATGCTTGGTAAAGCACTCGGCCTAAACAAAGGCGGTAGCTTTCGCAATGAGAACGGCGTCTACATGAAACTCGGTAATTTCCGACGCTGGGATCCAGAGTATGTCAAGGATGGTAAGACAGGACTGGCTAAGGGCAATAAAAATGAGAAAGTGGTATGGGATCAATTTGCAGATTCCCCCATCAAACTATCTATCGCGGTTGCTGCAATTCGCGGCGCGGTGGAGACCCATACCTTGGAGCCCGATGCATTGACTGGTTGGGAAGAACCCGAAATCATGGAAGCAGAAGAAGGAAAAGTGCTAACCCGGCTACATCGGTATAGGGAGCGTAATCGAAGCTTAGTCAATGCAAAAAAGAAGGAAGTATTGCAAAAGCAAGGGCGCCTGCAATGCGAAGTCTGTGGCTTCGATTTCGCCGAGACGTATGGCCCGGCAGGTGAGGGCATTATCGATGTC
>NZ_JAOECN010000018.1:0-108422 GCF_029836855.1 Pseudomonas sp. GD04058 | reverse complement strand
AGAGCCGGAACCCGCCCATCTGCCGGGCCAGGTCATCCGCCAGCCGCTGCAAGGCCTCGCAATCCTGCCGGCAGCCCTGCACCTCCACCGCCGTCTGCCGGGCCAGTTCGGAAATCCCCTGCACATTGCGGTTGATCTCTTCGGTCACCGCCGACTGCTCCTCGGTCGCCGTTGCCACCTGCAGGTTCATATCGCTGATCCGCTCGACCTGCCCGGTAATGGTGGTCAACGATGCACCGGTCAACTGGCTGGACTCCACTCCCGTCCCCGTCGCCGCCTGCCCGGCATGCATCGAGTCCACCGCCGTGCCGGTGCCCTGCTTGAGGCGCTGGATCATTTGCTGGATCTCGCCCGTGGACACCTGCGTGCGCTGCGCCAGGGTGCGCACTTCGTCGGCCACTACGGCGAAACCACGGCCCATCTCCCCGGCCCGCGCCGCTTCGATGGCCGCATTGAGCGCCAGCAGGTTGGTCTGTTCGGAAATGCTGCGGATCACCGCCAGCACCTTGTCGATCGACGCCACCTCCTCGGCCAGTTGGCTGACGGCCCCGGCCGCCGTGCCGATCTCGCCCGACATGCCTTCGATATGGGCGATCGAGCGCTGCACCACGCTGCGTGCCTGCAAGGCTTCGTCCCGGGCGGTCTGCGAGGCGTGCGCCGCTTCCCCGGCGTTCTGCGCGATTTCCTGCACGGTCAGGCCCATCTCGTGCACGGCGGTAGCGACCATCTCGGTCATCGCCTGCTGCTGCGACGAGCGCTCGGCGGTGCTGACCACCACATGGATCACCTGCCCCACCGCCTTGTGCAGTTCTTCGCTGGTGCGCAGTACCTCGCCGATCAGCTTGCGCTGGCTGTCGAGGAAGCGGTTAAAGCCACGGGCCAGGTCACCCAGTTCATCGCGCCGGCTCTCGTCGAGGCGATGGCTGAGGTCGCCGCCGCCATCGCCGATCGCGCCCAGCGCTGCGGTGACCTGGCGCAGCGGCCGCACGATGCCTCGCGCCAACCACACCACCAGCAGCAGCGACAACAGGGCCACGGCGGCGCCGGTCAGGCTGGTCAGCCATACGGTCTGCTTCACCTGCGCATAGATCTGCGCCTGCGGCACTTCTGCCACCAGCCGCCAATTCAGGTCCCGCAGTGGCAGGCTCAGGGCCAGCCAGGTTTCACCGTCGCGCTCGAAGCTCACGTTCTCGAAGCCATCACTGTTGAGCAGGATGGCCTGCGCCGCCGCTTCGCCAATCTGCTCGGCCAGTTGGCGCTTGCCGCCATGTTCGGTCTGCGGATGAACCTGGATCAGGCCATCGTTGCGCACCAGCATCACCCGCCCGTGCTCGCCGAAGCTGAAATCGTGGATCAGTTCGGACAACTCGGTCATGCGCAGACCGAGGCCGCCCACACCGACCAGCCGGCCGTCCTTTTCCACCCGGTAATCGATGAATAGCGCCAGTTCGCCGGTGCTGGTGTCGGTATCGATGTTGAGCACCCGCTGGTTGCCGCTGTCGATGAAGCCGTAGAACCATTTGTCCGCGGGGTTGCTGCGGCTAAGGGTGCGGTCCAGGCCCTTCTCGTTGTAGTAGTGGTTACTCAGGGTCGAGGCATAGACCGAGGTGAAGGCCTTGTTCTTGTCGCGCAGGGTGTCCAGGTATTCGACCACCGCCGGGGTCTGCGCCGGATCTTCCCCGGCTGCCAGCCAGTCGCGCAGCATGGGGTTCCAGGCGATATCGGCCGCTGCGGTCAGCGGCCTGGCCAGCATGCGCTCGATGTCGTTACGAATCGCCTCAATGCTGGCCGGCAGCGCCGTGTCCACCAGGTAACGCTCGGTCAGGCGGTTGACCGCCACGGTATAGATCGCCACCACGATCAGGATGCTCGCCAACTGGGCTGCGCCCATGCTTGCTATCAATTGCCATTGGATACTGCGCCGCCAGAAGTGCATGGGTGTTCCTCAAGGAAATAAAAGCCTGTAGTGCAAATGACAGGCCAATTGTATACAACACAGGTATACGATATTTCCAGGCGGGCAAGACAATATCCCCTGCAAAAGTAGGGAAAGAGAGAAAGAAGAAGAAATAAGCCGTTACGCGGACCCTGTGGGAGCGGGTTTACCCGCGATTACGGTGGTGGACTCACCGACGTCATCGCGGGTAAACCCGCTCCCACAGGGGTCTGCTGAATCAGTGGGAAATCAGGCGTTTTCGATTGCCTGGCTGATTGCATCGACCGTGGCGCTGACTTGCTCTTGATAACGGTCGAGGGTTTGCTGGTGCGCCTGCTGCAGTGCGATCTGCTGCGAACACAGGTTCAAGGCCGCCAGAACCAGCAGCTTGTCGCCGATCAGCGACGGGTAGCTGCGCTTGGTTTCGGCCAGGGATGCCTTGAGCATCCGCACCGCGTCGGCAAGCACCTGCTCCTGGCCCGCCGGGGCCTTGATCGAGTAGTCGTTGCCCATGATCGAGACGACATTGATCGTCTTCGCGGATTCGTTCATGCGCCGACGGTACCGCTGGCACGTTCGATCAGGGCCTGGATGCGGGCGTTGGTGCCGGCGTACTTCTCTTCCTGCTCCATCAGGCTCAGTTGCAGGCTTTCGTTCTCGTCCCGGGCCTGGGCCAGCTCGCTGTCCAGTTGGGCATTGCGCTCGGCCAGTTGCTGATTTTTCTGCAGCAGTTCGCTGACCAGTTGTTCCAGTTGACTCAGGGTGGTGTCCAGCATGGTGACCTTCTCCAGGGAGGGGTAAATCGGGGGCGCACACGATAAAGAAAACATGCCCGACCCGCCAGAAATATCGGGGCCAGAGCCCCGCGTTGGTGCACATTGACCCGACATGGGCCACTCGGTTCCCCCCTCCGGTCGGACAAAGCGCGATCAGCGGCCAATGATTTTGTCCGACAAAGCCTCAAGTCCGCCCGCCGTTTACCGATAGGCATTAAGAACACCCCAACTTTGCGCATGGATCGCGTTCCTTCCCGAGCCTGGATACGAACCATGTCCTTACGCAATATGAACATCGCCCCGCGTGCACTGCTGGGCTTCGCGCTGATCGGCACGCTAATGCTGACCCTGGGCATCTTCGCCCTGCACCAGATGAGCGACATCCGCCAGGCCGGCCAATCGATCGAGCGGGTCACGGTGCCGAGTATCAAGGCCCTTGACCAGATCAACCTGTACACCCTGCGCCTGCGCACCCTGTCCTATCGCCTGATGATCAACCGCGAAGCGGACCTGCTGCAAACCACCTACAGCCAGCTGAACGAGCGCAACACGCAGATCGATGCCGCGCGAAAAATCTACGAACCGCTGATCGCCAGCGACGAAGAACAGGCCGTGTACAACCAGTTCGTCCAGGCCCTCGGCCAGTACCGCCAGCTGGAAACGCGCATGGTCCAGCTCTCCCAGGCCAACGACCTCCCGGCGATCCGCGAGATGATCAACCGTGACCTGTTGCAGAACATGGAGCTGATTACGGGCACCGTGGACAAGCTGGTCAAGATCAATACCGAGCAGACCCGCGACATCAACCAGACGGCCGCCGATCAGTATTCCAATGCCTTTACCCTGGTCATCGCCCTGCTGGTCGCGGCCACGGTGCTGACCTTCCTCTGTGCCATCGTCCTGACCCGCAGCATCGTCAGGCCGATGAGCGAAGTGCTGGGCGTCGCCGAGCAGATTGCCAGCGGCAACCTGACCCAAAGCATCCGCCCCGAGGGCAAGGATGAAGCCACCCGCCTGCAACAGGCCATCGCGACCATGCAGGAGCAGCTGCGCGACACCCTGCAGCAGATTTCCGGCTCTGCCACCCAACTGGCGTCGGCCGCCGAAGAGCTGAACAGCGTCACCGAGGAAAGCGCCCGCGGCCTGCAACAGCAGAACAATGAAATCCAGCAGGCGGCCACTGCGGTCACCGAGATGACCAGCGCCGTGGAAGAAGTGGCGCGCAACGCGGTCAGCACTTCCGAAGCCTCGGCCGAAGCCACCCGCTCCGCCACCGACGGCCGCGACCTGGTGCTGGAGACCGTCAGCGCCATCGAACGCATGAGCACCGACGTGCAAAGCACCTCGGTGCTGGTCGGCAACCTGGCCGAACAGTCGCGGGATATCGGCAAGGTGCTGGACGTGATCCGCGGCCTGGCCGACCAGACCAACCTGCTCGCCCTCAACGCCGCCATCGAAGCCGCGCGGGCCGGCGAGGCCGGTCGCGGGTTTGCCGTGGTCGCCGATGAAGTCCGGGCGCTGGCGCACCGCACCCAGCAATCCACCCAGGAAATCGAACGCATGGTCAGCAGCATCCAGGGCGGAACCGAGCAGGCGGTCAGCTCCATGCGCAACAGCACCGAACGCGCCGAGTCGACCCTGAACATCGCCCGTGGTGCCGGTAGCGCGCTGGATACCATCACCGGTGCCGTGGCGCAGATCAACGAGCGCAACCTGGTGATCGCCAGCGCCGCCGAAGAGCAGGCCCAGGTAGCGCGGGAAGTGGACCGCAACCTGGTGAACATCAATGACCTGTCGGTACAATCGGCGACCGGCGCCCACCAGACCAGCGCAGCCAGTGCCGAGCTGTCGCGGCTGGCGGTAGACCTGAATAACCTGGTGGGGCGGTTCAGGGTCTGAGACCTGCTTCGTCTGTGATGACCCTATCGCTGGCAAGCCAGCTCCCACAGTGACCGCGTGCACCGCTGGACCTGTGGGAGCTGGCTTGCCAGCGATGAGGCCATGAATATCGACAGTGATACTAGGAATTCACCACACAATCCGGCATCCCTGGAGCACCACCTACACCCTCGCAAAACCAATTCCTACAAATCTTCGCGAAATCCCCCGGAAACCGCTTAATCCCCGGTAATCCCCCGCCTTTTTCCCCTGCACGTTTTGAATCATTTCCCCCCGGTAAAACGCCTCGACATCCCCTACCCTCGCGCGCTCGAACCTGACGAGTACGCCAGCCCCACCATGCACACCCAGCCCCGCCAGAGCATCGCCTTCTGGTTCGCCAGCAACTATCTCCCCGGCCCGCTCGCCATCGGCTTCCTCGGCCCACTGCAGGGCCTGGGCTTCTGGCAGTCGGTGCTGGCGATCATTCCGGCGATACTGCTCGGCAGCCTGGTCTCGCGCCGGCAGCCTTTCATCCCCTGTGCAATCCTGCTGCTGCCGCTGGCCTTGGTTCTGCACACCGTGCATTTGCAGATCCTCGCGCGCATGGCCATTCACCTGCTGCCCGGAACACCCCAGCATTGGCTGCTGCTGGCGGTAAGCCTGTCGGCATTGCTGGCATTCATTGGCCCGCCCTTGCTGTATCGGCTCCTCACATTGCTGGCACCTTTGCTGGCGCTGGTCCTGGTGCTGCTGGGTTTCGCCGCTCCGCTGTTGCTGGAAGCCGATACGGCACAACGCCAGCCGGGTTTTGCCTGGTCGGCCTTCGCCTCCCTGGCAGTAGCGGCGACACTCTGGCAGATCCTGTTGCCTGCGCTGGTCAACCAGGGGCCGGCACATTACCTCGGCCTGAGCCTGCCAGCGCTGGGCCTGATGTGCCTCGGCGCCCTGATGGCCTCGGCCATTCCCGCCGTGGATACGGTGCTCAGCCTGCGCCTGCTGGGCGAACGGATCATCCCCGGGCTGGGTAGCGCCACCCTGGCCTTGCTGGCGCTGTGCATGCTCGGGGCCATGGCCGTGCAGGGCCGTGCGCTGGTCACCGCACTCGCCGCCAGGCCCAGAAAAACCAAAGCCCGCGTGCTGCTGCTCGCGGGCTTCGTGATGTCGCTGCTATTGACCTGGGTTCCCTTGTACTGACCTCAGTATTCGATCCGCACATCACCCTTCGGCACGCTGCAGCAGGACAGGATGTAGCCTTCGGCGACGTCCTCGTCGGTGATCCCGCCGTTGTGCTCCATCTCTACTTCGCCACCCAGCTTGAGCACCTTGCAGGTGCCGCAGATACCCATGCCGCAAGCCTTGGGAATCATCAGGCCGACCTTGGCCGCAGCGGCATGCACGGTCTCGCCGGGCACGATGCGGCTGCTCTTGCCGGTGGCGGTGAACTCCACCAGGTGCATATCGCTGGCGGTGATTTCCTCTGCCGCTTCCGCTGCCTGCTCGGCATGCTCCACCGCGTCGGCCTTGGCCTCCGGCGGCGTCGCACCGAAGGACTCCTCGTGATAGCGGCTCATGTCGTAGCCGGCGGCTTCGAGCAGGCGCTTGACCGCGGTCATATAGGGCGTCGGGCCGCAGCAGAAGATCTCGCGCTCCATGAAGTCCGGCGCCATCAGTTCCAGCAGCTTGTGGTTCAGGTAGCCGCGATAGCCGGCCCAGGGCTCGCCGAGGCCATGTTTCTCGCAAATGATGTGCAGGCTGAAGTTAGGAATCCGCGACGCCATGTGCTCCAGCTCGCGGTGGTAGATGATGTCCTTCGGCGAGCGCGCGCTGTGCACGAAGACCATATCGACGTTGCCGTTGGTGTCGTAGAACCAGCGGGCCATGGACATCACCGGGGTGATGCCGACGCCGCCGCTGAGGTACAGGACCTTCGGGCTGGGGAAGTCGATGGCGTTGAACAGCCCGACCGGCCCGTGCACCGCCAGTTCCTGGCCCTCGTGCAGGGTGTCGTGCAGGTAGTTGGAAACCTTGCCGCCCGGCACGCGCTTGATGGTCACCGAGAAGCTGTAGGGCACCGATGGCGAGCTGGAAATGGTGTAGGAACGCATAACCGGCTGGCCTTCGATTTCCAGCTCCAGGGTGACGAACTGGCCCGGCTTGAAGAAGAACATGATCGGCTGGTCGGCCATGAAGCAGAAGGTGCGCACGTCCCAGGTTTCCTGGATGACCTTGACGCAGCGAACGATATGGCGGCCGTTGGCCCAGGTCTGGGTGGTCACCGGGTTGAGGAAGGTATTGGACATGCTCGGGTCTCCACGGCCGACTGCGGCCTGATGATGCCGATAATGCGCAAGCCATCGGCGCTGCACTTACCTGTTCACGACATCGGCGTGCTTATCGCGACCAGCCCCTGCCGACAAGGGCTGGCGCGTCGGAAACGGATTCGATCATGTCGCCCATGGATATGGTTCGCGTCGTCGGCAATCGCACACTCCGTCGCAAATGATCCCTGCACAAATGCCCTGCGTCGCATAACAACGATTAGCCACTTTCGCCGGCCCACCGAGGCCATGAGGACACGCACGATGGACGTCACCACCCTGAGCCTGGACGATCCGCTGGAACCAGCACGCAAGGCCACCGCCGAAATGCTGCAGAACCGCGAGCGCACCTTCTCGCTGCCGCAACCCTTCTACACCGACGAGCGCCTGTTCCAGATCGACATGCAGGAGATCTTCCACAAGGAGTGGCTGATCGCCGGCATGACCTGCGAAATCCCGGCCAAGGGCAACTTCCTCACCCTGGAAATCGGCAAGAACCCGATCATGGTGGTACGCGGGGCCGAGGGCCAGGTCCACGCCTTCCACAACGTCTGCCGCCACCGCGGCTCGCGCCTGTGCACCAGCGACAAGGGCAAGGTGGCCAAGCTGGTCTGCCCGTACCACCAATGGACCTACGAGCTGGACGGCCGCCTGCTGTTCGCCGGCACCGAAATGGGCGCCGACTTCGACATGAAGCAGTACGGTCTGAAACCGGTGCATGTGAAGGTCGCCGGCGGCTACATCTTCATCAGCCTGGCGGAAAACCCGCCGGCCATCGACGAGTTCCTCGCCACGCTGGCGCACTACATGGAACCGTACGACATGGAAAACACCAAGGTGGCCGTGCAGACCACCCTGCTGGAAAAGGCCAACTGGAAGCTGGTCCTGGAAAACAACCGCGAGTGCTACCACTGCAGCGGTTCGCACCCGGAACTGCTCAACACCCTGCTCGAATGGGACGACACCAACGATCCGCGCGCGACCCAGTCGTTCAAGGACCACGTCGCCGCCTCCGCCGCCGCCTGGGAAGCCGAGAAGATCCCTTACCTGCACAAGAGCCACGGCCTGCGCAACCGTATCGTGCGCATGCCGCTGCTCAAGGGCACCGTGTCCATGACCATGGACGGCAAGCAGGCCTGCAGCAAGCTGATGGGCCGGATCCAGAACCCCGACCTCGGCTCGATGCGCATCCTCCACCTGCCGCACTCGTGGAACCACTGCATGGGCGACCACATGATCGTCTTCACCGTGTGGCCGATCAGTGCCCAGGAAACCAAGGTCACCACCAAGTGGCTGGTGCGCAAGGACGCCGTGGAAGGCGTGGACTACGACCCGCAGCGCATGCGCGAAGTGTGGGACGCCACCAACGACCAGGACCGTCGCCTGGCCGAGGAAAACCAGCGTGGCATCAACTCCACCGCATACCAGCCAGGCCCGTACTCGAAAACCTACGAGTTCGGCGTGGTCAACTTCATCGACTGGTACAGCCAGCGGGTGTTGAACAACCTGGGGGCGGAGCCGGCGCCTTATCTGAAGGATGTTTCGGTGCAGTAAGGGCTTTACCTGGGCCAGAAAAGCGTAGCCTCGACGAGGCTACGCTTTCCCACGTTACTATGGCTTGCCTCGCGCTTTCGCGGCGTCGCCCGCATGCCTCCTGTTCCAGTACATGATGGTCCGGAGATTGCGGGACATCCTGGTGATCCTGTCTGCACCTCGATCAGCAAAAACGGATCTGGAGCGTACGGGCGGAACCGCCGGTCGAGGCACTGACCACGAAAGCCACAATCGTGATTTCACAGATCCCAAAGGCTGAGCTCCGTACGCGCCTTGCATAAGTTCCATGACTCCAGGCATGACCTTCGCCTGTGCTTCTTCAGTCGGTAACCGGCTGATCTTGTAGGTACTAGTGGAAGGTTTGATCGTGTCATGGGCGGCCGTAACCCTCAACGCTGAAACCCTTGCTGACGTTCCCGGCTCCGCGCGCGACAGGTTCACCACCGCAGAAGGTGCGTTGGCACTGCGGTTCGACGATATCGTTCCTCCTTGCCAAAAACGCGCAGTCCTCTGCACCAATGCTCTCAAGCTTCCCATCAGCACGAAGGCGTGGCCATCGGGATCGATGCGATTCAATGGATCGCCACCACAGTAGGCATAGCTATTCAGGCCGCCCGCCTCCATGGGGCTTTCAGGGTCAGGAGTGTGAAAACGCATCAAGATCGGATTGTACAGGCGGTTTCCGGCTCCCAATGCATAGGCTGTCAACGCCGGCTCTCTGAGTTCGCCATTGAAGTGCAGATGACAGCGGATAACTTGCTCGGAGAAAGGGACACCATAGAGGTCATAAGCAATATTGCCGACAAAAGCCTGAACCCGAGCCGCCGATGCAGTGCTATTCCGGCCGATGACACGCGGTAGCGCGACAACAGGGTTTCGGTCAGATTCATTACTGGGGCTCATGGGCCACCTCGATGAGAATATAACGCTTGATCAGGTTAGTACTTCGAGCACATTAGCGAAACTGGCAGAAATGCCAGGTCAGCTACGCCCCGCACCCGACCTACTCGGGACGATTCCAACTGCCCCGCGTTGGCCATAGTCGCCGGAAATACTCTGCGGTACGCCCGCTACGCCTCTGCACGACCTGCTGTTGCGACTGCATCTCCGGCAAGATTGGAGGGGTGGCCCGCCTCGACGAGAGATTCCTCATTTCGATATCCGGATCGTTCATCGACGCTACATTCAACCTGGGCTGCTCGTTCCGTTCGATTTTTTTCGGACCATGGACGAACTTGCCCACGGTGCGCCAGCGATGGGAGGTGAAGTCTTTCGCAGGCGTCACCCCCACAACCAGCCTACCGGTGACCAGTACGCCGAGCGTTGTGTACAGGCTGATATGAGTAAGGTCCTTCGCCAAGCGTGACTCCGGGTCCTCCATGCTCAGCTTGGTGGCCGCGGCCCCGAGTCCTCCCCCTGCTATTCCGGCAATGGTAGCAGCGGCATCCAGCCCCCCCGGGGACGAGCTGAGAGGTGGCCCATCGAAGCCCAGCCATGCACGCGGGAGCCAGGGCGCGCCAGCCTGGCCAGCGGAGGAACGATGAGAGACATGAACCCGTAGCCGATGGATATACCAGCAACGACCAGACTCACGATGTGAATATCTTCTGTCGCGCGTCCCGTCGGGTCCCTTCTATTGACCGGGTCGCCCAGGCAATAGGCGTAGGCATTCAAGCCCCCCGCGCCGAACGGGCTCAGTCGGTCCGGGCAGTGAAAGCGCATGAGCAACGGGCTGTAGACCCGGTGGCCGTTGCCCAGGTGATACCAACCCGCAGCCTCCAGGTGGTGGCCGTTGAAGCCAGGTTGTGAGAATGGTCTGCTCATCAATAGTTGGTCGCGAAGAAGCGCACGCTTTGCTTGCGCTGCCCACGAATATCCCGGTTGATCTTCGGTAAATCTCCAATTACCGAATCTCGACTGCTGGTCGACGCAACGCTGACTATCGATCCCGAGCGCGGCGAACCCGACACATGCGAAGGAATACTGGAAATCGGAGAAGCCGACTGCTCACGCGGCGGCGGCGGTGTCCGCTGTACCGGATTGGCCGGGGGCGTGCTCGCGGGCGGAGTGACCGAGCGGAGCGGAACGGGTGTTTGGGGCGGGGAAGCCGGCGGCACATACTTGACGTTCGATTCCCTGTACATCTTGTCACGCATCACCTGAATGCGTTCGTTGAAGCGATCCTGCCGGTCCACCCTCCGCGCGAGCCAGACGCGCGTCGCGGCCGAGATGGTCGACAACGATGTGCCTAGCCAGTTGAGGTACCTGCCCTCGGGATTGCCCAGCAGTTGCTCGACGGAACCATACATGCCGATCAGGGAACCACTGAAGCTGATATAGGTAGCCGTCAGCGGCGCGCGTTTTTGCATGGCTGGCGCCGTGCTGCGCAATGCGTAGGCAGCCAGGCTGAACAGCATCATGTTCAGCCCCAGCGACAGCAGGGGGGTGATCTTTTCTTCCCAGCGTCCGGTCGGATCCACGGCGTTCACCGGGTCACCGGAGCAGTAGGCATAGGGATTGAGCCCGCCGCGCTGGAAGGGACTCCAGCGGTCCGGGCCGTGGAAACGCAACAGGATCGGATTGTAGGCCCGATAACCATTGCCTGGTAGATAGCAACCCCAAGGCTCGAGAACCTGGCCGTTGAAGGCGGCGCGGGTTGCATCAGGCACTGTTCGATCAGTCCGGACGGCGGGCAAAGTCGGCATGCTGAACCTCACGCAGGTAATCCCTCGTTTAACCTTACGCCTTGATCCGGGACGAGCACTACTGACAGTTCTATCAGGTAGCGGGGCCCTCAGTACGGCTGTGCATTTTTTGAACAACCCTCGCAGGCCCCCGCATTTGCTGAACAAAACCACCTTGGCAACATTTTATCCACAGCTCGACCCACAGCTATTGTGGGCAACCCCTGTGGAAAGCGCCCGGGGTGCACGCTGGCCGCACAGAGGTAAACCGATCAATTTTTGACCACTTCGCTCGACCCCTTGTAAAACCTGGCCTTCAGCGCTCAGCGAACACCTTATCCACAAAGGGGCCAACAGACTTTGTGTGAAACTTTTCATTCCGTGTCATGAGCTGTGGATAAGGTCGAAAACCTCCGATTTACCTGGGCTATAGAGCATCTGACCGGATTTTTTCGAACAATTGAACATATTTTGATCAAACCATATAAGTACATGATTTACATGAACTTATTTTTTGAAAGAACAGTTTATCCACAGAACCGCCAACAAGGATTGTGGGCAACTCCTATTGCCCAAGGCTGATCAACAGCGCGCATTCCTGGATCTGAGCTGTACGATATATGACCAGAAACGCGAAAGCCTTGCAGAGCAAGGCTTCCAGAGGGTGACCAACATTTTATCCACAGAGCCGCCAACAGACTTTGTGCACAACGCTCAGCGCAGCACGCCTTCCTCTACCAGCAGCTTGAGAATCGCCTCGGCGCCCGCCTGTGGGCTGACATCCTTGAGCAGCTGACCGCCGCCACCACTGGCCTTGGCCGTAGCGGCCTTCATGCGGTCCGCGCCACTCTTCGCCTTGATCACCTTGAGCCGCTTGGGCCGCGGCTTGGCCGGCAGCAATTCGGCACTTTCGAACAGTTCGTCGTCGACGATTTCCACCTCGTGAGGCGCCAGCACGCCGCGTCGGGCCGGGCCGAAAGCGCTCTGGCGGGGCTTCGGTGCGGCGTTATCCACAGAGGCGAGAAACGGCAGGCGCACCTTCAGCCGCCTGCGCTGCCCGCGTGGCAAGGCTTGCAGCACCTGCGCAGTGCCATTGTCGATGGATTCCACCTCGGCCAGCCCTACCACCAAAGGCCAGCCCAGGCGTTCGGCCAGCAAGTACGGAAGCATCCCCGAACCTTCGCCGGTTTCCGCCTGGCTGCCGGTCAGCACCAGTTGCGCTCCGGCTTCACGCAGGTAATCACCGAGCGGTTCGAGCACATCGGCACCGGCCGGTTGTTCCAGTACCTCCAGTTTCTCCAGGCCCATGCCCAGGTAGGCGCGCAAGGCTTCTTCCCGTGGGTCGCCGGCATGCACTACCCGCAGGCTGTCGCCGGCCAGTTGCAGCCCCAGTTCCACCGCGCGGGCGTCCTGTTCGGCGCGGCGGCTGCGCCCCGAAGTGGGGTGGGCGCCGACCGATACCAGGCTGATGATCTTCGTGTTCATGACGTTGCCCTGCCCTTATGCCGCGTCGCGCCGGGCGCCGTTGCGGAAATTGTCCACAGCCTCGATCAGGGCCTGGAGGATCGCTGCGCTGTCACCGATCACCGAGAGATCGGCGCGTTTGATCATGTCGCAGCCCGGATCCATGTTGATCGCCACCACCTTGTCGCAGGCGCCGATGCCCTGCAGGTGCTGGATCGCCCCGGAAATACCTACGGCCACATAGACCCGCGCGGTAACCCAGGTGCCGGTGGCACCCACCTGGCGGTTGCGCGGCATGAAGCCGTCGTCCACCGCCACCCGCGAGGCGCCTTCGGTGGCGCCGAGGGCTGCCGTGGCACGGTGGAACAGCGCCCAGTCCTTGACCCCGTTGCCACCGGAGACAATAAACTCGGCCTCGGCCATGGCAATGGCCGCCGGGTCCACCGCCACCGGGCCGAGGTCCTCGATCCGCGACAGGCTCCGCGCCACGCCTGTGGACAACTCCACCGGCAAGGCTTCATGGCGGGTTTCGCTGACCGGTTCGGCACATTCGGCGGCGGCCAGGATCAGGCGTGGCAGATTGCGCACCAGGTCCTGCTGGCCAGCACCGGCGCGCCCGCTGGAAAGCCCGTCCTTGACCTGCCAGACCCGCGTCGCCGGGCGTTCGCCCAAGGCGGCGGCAAAGCGCCGGCCCAGTTCGCCACCACCGGTACGGCTGTCAGGCAGCAACCAGTGGCGTGGCGAAAACTGGTTATCCACAGCCCGCAGGCCCTGCACCCTTTGTTCCGGTGCATAACCCTCGAACTGCTCGCCGTCGATCAGCAGCAGGCGGTCGACACCATTGCCGCCAAAGTTGCTTTCCTTGTGCTCGCCGAACACAACGGCCAGTACCGCACCGTCGCTGCCGGCCAGGCTGTGGGCCAGGCCGAGCAGATCGCGGTCGTGGCTGCTCAGGCGACCGCCGACCATGTCCGGGACCACGGCGATATAGAACGCCGGCGCCGTGACCTGGTGCAGCGGCAGTTGTACCTCGGCCGCCGCGCTGCGCTTGCTGCTGCCACCACCTTGCTGGGCGCCGCTGCGGTCGATGCGCTTGAGGCCGTTCGGGCCGATGAAGCCGACCGCGTGGGGATTCTTGCGGATGACGCCGTTGGGCCCCATCCAACTGTCCTGCTTGACCTGCATGGCCGCATGCAGCGGATGCAGGCGGTTGCGTGCGATCCATTCGGCACGCGGGTCGCGGCGAATAATGTCGCTCATCAGTGCACCTCCGCAGGTTCACGTTTGCTCGGCGCCGGCTTGCTCGGCGCGGCACTTTCCACCAGGGCGTCGGCCACCAGCTCGGCCAGGTCCTTGATAAGAGGCCGGGGTTCGACCACGCCTTCGAGCATGGCCGTGCACTGTGGACAACCTACCGCCACCACCTCGGCGCCGGTTTCGCGGATGTCTTCCATGCGCATATCGGGAATGCGCTGCTTGCCCGGGATGTCGGTGATCGGCGCACCGCCGCCGCCACCGCAGCAGCGGGAACGGAAGCCGGAACGCTCCATCTCCTTGACCTCGATGCCGAGGGCGCGCAGCACCTGGCGCGGCGCCTCGTATTCACCGTTGTAGCGGCCCAGGTAGCACGGGTCGTGGTAGGTCACGCTGCCGCCCTTGTGTGCGTCGAGGCTGAGCTTGCCGGCGTCCAGCAGTTCAGCGATGTAGGTGCTGTGGTGCTGCACCAGGTACTCGCCGCCAAAGGCGCCGTATTCGTTCTTCAGCACATGGAAGCTGTGCGGGTCGCAGGTGACGATGCGCTGGAAACGGTATTTCGCGAGCGTCTGGATGTTGCGCTTGGCCAGGGTCTGGAAGGTGGCTTCGTCACCCAGGCGCCGGGCCACGTCGCCGCTGTCGCGTTCTTCCAGGCCGAGCACGGCGAAGTCCACGCCCGAGGCTTTCAGCACTTTGACGAAGGCGCGCAGGGTGCGCTGGTTGCGCATGTCGAAGGCGCCATCACCGACCCAGAACAGCACCTCGGTGGATTTCACTTCCGAGAGCACCTTGAGGTTCAGGTCCGCGGCCCAGTTCATGCGCCCGCCCGGGTTGAAGCCGCCGGGGTTGTCGGTGGCGATCAGGTTATCGAGCACTTCCGCGCCCTTGTTCGGCGTGGCGCCCTTTTCCAGGGTCAGGTGGCGGCGCATGTCGACGATGGCATCGACGTGCTCGATCATCATCGGGCATTCCTCGACGCAGGCCCGGCAGGTGGTACAGGACCACAGGGTCTCGGCGTCCACCAGGCCGTTGACGATCGGCTGGTGCGGATGGCCGCCGTGTTCGCCGATCGGCTTGCCAGGGTACGGGCTGCCGGCGAACTGCGCGTCGGTGCCACCGGCCAGGCCGATGACCATGTCCTGGATCAGTTTCTTCGGGTTCAGCGGCTGGCCGGCAGCGAAGGCCGGGCACATCGCTTCGCACTTGCCGCACTGCACGCAGGCATCGAAGCCGAGCAACTGGTTCCAGGTGAAGTCCTTGGGTTTTTCCACGCCCAATGGCGCGCTGCGGTCTTCCAGGTCCAGCGGCTTGAGACCGGTGGAGCGGCCGCCGCCGAAGCGCTCGGCGCGGCGGTGCCAGGCCAGGTGCAGGGCACCGGCGAAGGCGTGTTTCATCGGGCCGCCCCAGGTCATGCCGAGGAACAGCTCGGACACGCCCCAGATCACCCCCAGCCCCAGCAGGCCGACGAGGAACCAGCCACCGAAGCCTTCGGGAAGGATGCCGGCTACCGGCAGGGTGGCGATGAAGAAGGTGGCGGAAAACACCAGCAGACTTTTCGGCAAGCGCATCCAGGGGCCTTTCGACAACCGCGAAGGCGGGTCGAGGCGGCGCTTGAAGACGAACAGGGCACCACAGAACATCAGCACTGTCGCCGCCAGCAGGGCGTAGCCGAGGATCTTGCTGTGCAGGCCGAAGCCGTGGACGACAATGGCGAGCACGGCGGACAGGACGAAGCCGCCAGCGGTAGCCACGTGGGTTTTCGACATGTACTTGTCGCGTTCCACCACATGGTGGAGATCGACCAGGTAACGCCGCGGCATGGCCAGCAGGCCGGCCAGCAGGTTGACCGGCGACGGCCGGCCCTGGCGCCACATCCGCACGCGCCGCACGGCGCCGAGCACGGCCAGGCCGAGGGCGGCGAACAGCAGGACGGGGAGGATAACGTTCAGCATGGGAAGCTCCCACTCGGGTTGGAGTTGGCGCGTACCCTGTGGGAACTGGCTTGCCAGCGATTGCAATGGTGAATTCACTACCGCTATCGCTGGCAAGCCAGCTCCCACAGGGTCCGTGCCGCTCTCTCGATCAAGGTCCGATCAGAAGTCCTTGCACAGGCGCAAGGCGTCATAGATCGCCGCATGGGTATTGCGCTGCGCCACGCAGTCGCCAATGCGGTACAGCAGGTAACCGTCGCCAGCCTGGCCGAGGATTGGCTGCGGCTGGATGGCGAACAGGGCTTCCACATCGATCTGGCCCTTGTTGCGCGAACCGTCCTTGAGCGCGTAGTACAGCGCTTCGTCCGGCCGCACGCCGTTCTCGATCACCACTTGGTCGACCACCCGTTCTTCCTTGGCCCCGGTGTATTCGTTCTCCAGCACCGCCACCAGCTTGTCGCCCTCGCGGTAGACCTTTTCCAGCATCAGGTCGCCGGTCATGATCACTTCCTTGGGGTACATGCTGCGGTAGTAGGTGGGGAACGAGGTCCCGCCGATGGCCACGCCCGGCTTGATGTCGTCGGTGACGATCTCGACCTGGCTGCCCTTGTCAGCGATGAAGTCGGCCACCGACATGCCGGTGAATTCGCAGATGGTGTCGTAGACCAGCACGTTCTTGCCCGGCGCGACCTTGCCGTCGAGCACGTCCCAACTGCTGACCACCAACCCTTCGGCAGCGCCCCAGTGTTCGTTCTGCTCCATGAACGGATGACCGCCCACCGCCAGCACCACGATGTCCGGGCGCAGGTCCATGATGGTGTCGGCATCCGCCGCGGTGCCCAGGCGCAGATCCACCTTCAGGCGTGCCAGCTCCAGTTGGTACCAGCGGGTGATACCGGCGATCTGGTCGCGTTGCGGGGCCTTGGCGGCGATGGTGATCTGCCCGCCGATCTGCTCCTTCTTCTCGAACAGGGTCACGTCGTGGCCACGCTCGGCAGCGACCCGCGCCGCCTCCATGCCCGCCGGGCCGGCACCGACGATCACCACCTTGCGCTTCGGCCCGGTGGATTTCTCGATGATGTGCGGCACGCCCATGTATTCACGGGAGGTCGCGGCGTTCTGGATGCACAGCACATCCAGGCCCTGGTATTGGCGGTCGATGCAGTAGTTGGCACCGACGCACTGCTTGATCTGGTCGACCTGGCCCATCTTGATCTTGGCGATCAGGTGCGGGTCGGCGATGTGCGCACGGGTCATGCCGACCATGTCGACATAGCCGCCTTCGAGGATGCGCGTGGCCTGGTTCGGGTCCTTGATGTTCTGCGCGTGCAGCACCGGGGCCTTGACCACTTCCTTGATGCCCGCCGCCAGGTGCAGGAACGGCTCCGGCGGGTAGCTCATGTTGGGGATCACGTTGGCCAGGGTGTTGTGGGTGTCGCAACCCGAGCCGATCACGCCGAAGAAATCGACCATGCCGGTGGCATCGTAGTACTTGGCGATTTCCTTCATGTCCTCGTGGCTGAGGCCATCGGGGTGGAATTCGTCACCGCAGATACGCATGCCGACGCAGAAGTCCGGCCCGACCTCGGCGCGCACCGCCTTGAGCACTTCCAGGCCGAACTTCATGCGGCCTTCGAAGCTGCCGCCCCATTCGTCGGTGCGCTTGTTGACCCGCGGGCTCCAGAACTGGTCGATCATGTGCTGGTGCACGGCAGACAGCTCGACGCCGTCCAGGCCGCCTTCCTTCGCGCGGCGGGCAGCTTGCGCGTAGTTGCCGATCACCCGCCAGATCTCTTCCGGCTCGATGGTCTTGCAGGTGGCGCGGTGCACGGGTTCGCGGATGCCGGACGGCGACATCAGGGTCGGCCAGTGATAGCCGTCCCAGCGCGAGCGACGGCCCATGTGGGTAATCTGGATCATGATCTTGGCGCCGTGCTTGTGCATGGCGTCGGCAAGATTCTGGAAGTGCGGGATGATCCGGTCGGTGGACAGGTTGACCGACGACCACCACTGCTGCGGGCTGTCGATGGCGACCACGGAAGAACCGCCGCAGATGGCCAGGCCGATGCCGCCCTTGGCCTTCTCTTCGTAGTACTTCACATAGCGCTCGGTGGTCATGCCGCCGTCGGTGGCATAGACCTCGGCGTGCGCGGTACTCAGCACACGGTTGCGGATGGTCAGTTTGCCGATCTGGATCGGCTGGAACATAGCTTCGAACGCCATGGCGGGTGCTCCTCGACTTACAACGGCTTGACGATGAACAGGCCGTCGTCGTGGCCTTCTTCGGAACCGCCGTAGACCTGCTCGGCGACCGTACGGATGTTGCTGCCGCGAGCGGCGAGGATCTGGTCCATGGCCCCGGCGAACCAGCCGGTGAACATGTAGTCGACCTTGCGCCCGACCTTGCCGTAGACGTAGACGAACGCGGAGTGCTCGAGCTTGACGCTGGCGGTGCCTTTATCCAGGTCGATGTCCTGGATCTTGAACAGGCCCCAGCCGCGCTGGGACAGGCGCTTCATGTAGTGCTCGAACACCGCCACACCTTCCAGGCCGTGGCATTCGGCTTCCTTCTCGCACCAGTGCCAGGCGGACTTGTAGCCGGCCTTGTAGAGAATTTCGGCATAGGCCTCGGCGCCCAGCACTTCCTCGATGCCCATGTGATTGTTGACGAAGAAATGCCGCGGTACGTAGAGCATCGGCAGGGCATCGCTGGTCCAGACACCGGTCTCGCTGTCGACTTCGATTGGCAATTGCGGGGCGATCTTGGCCATGGAAACTCAACTCCAGAAATATGTATTGGCTGCCCCCGCCCTGATGCGGGGGTTCGATAGAGAGGCTTCGGAGGCTTACTCGCCCCAGACATCCTTGAGAACGTTCACCCAGTTTTCGCCCATGATCTTGCGCACCACGCGCTCGGAATGGCCGCGCTTGAGCAGGGTTTCGGTGAGGTTGGGGAACTCGCCCACGGTGCGGATGCCCAGCGGGTTGATGATCTTGCCGAAGTTGGTCAGGCGACGGGCGTAGCCCTTGTCGTGGGTCAGGTATTCGAAGAAGTCCTGGCCATGGCCCTGGGTGAAGTCGGTACCGATACCGATGGCGTCTTCACCGACGATGTTCATGGTGTACTCGATGGCCTCGGCGTAGTCGTCGATGGTCGAGTCGATACCCTTGGCCAGGAACGGCGCGAACATGGTCACGCCGACGAAGCCGCCGTGGTCGGCGATGAACTTCAGTTCCTCGTCGGACTTGTTGCGCGGGTGCTCCTTCAGGCCCGAAGGCAGGCAGTGGGAGTAGCACACCGGCTTCTTCGATTCGAGGATGACTTCCTCGCTGGTCTTCGAGCCTACGTGCGACAGGTCGCACATGATGCCAACGCGGTTCATCTCGGCGACGATCTCGCGACCGAAGCCCGACAGCCCGCCGTCACGCTCGTAGCAGCCGGTGCCGACCAGGTTCTGGGTGTTGTAGCACATCTGCACGATGCCCACGCCGAGCTGCTTGAACACGTCCACGTAGGCGATCTGGTCTTCGAACGCGTGCGCGTTCTGGAAACCGAAGAGGATGCCGGTCTTGCCCAGCTCCTTGGCCTTGCGGATATCGGCGGTGGTGCGCACCGGCATCACCAGGTCACTGTTTTCGCGGATCAGCTTCTGGCTCGCGGCGATCTGGTCCACGGTCGCCTTGAAGCCCTCCCAGACCGACACGGTGCAGTTGGCCGCGGTCAACCCGCCCTTGCGCATGTCCTCGAACAGTTCGCGGTTCCACTTGGCGATGATCAGACCGTCGATAACGATGCTGTCGGCGTGTAGTTCGGCTGGGCTCATCAGGCTGTCCCCTTTATTGGCAATCGCGCGCCGAATCGTCTGCCGGCGCTATTGGGGGTCAGCATATGCCTCGGGTGATTGTCGTCCCGATGCAAAAACGACAGGGGAATTGCCGAAAGCGTCAAAGGGCGACAAAGGGTGGCGGGAAGGGTCGTGGAAGGCCCTCCGACTGCCATGGTTCGCGCATTTCACTAGTGTCTGCGGCTCCCTTAATGACAGGAGTCACCCATGAACAACCTGACCGATCAGCTGGAATTCATCGCCTCGCTGGAAATCGCGACCAACGTAGTGCGTCCACTGCTGCAAAGCCCGCCGGATGAGCCCGACGCTCCTGGTCCATCCAGCGACAGTGCGGTGGTCGCCGGCGACAGCCTGTTGTCCTTCGTCGCCGGCCTGACCCGCCAGGCCCGGGAAGATGTGCTCAACAGCACCCTGCTGATGCAACTGGCGGCGAACAAGCGTTTCGACAAGGCGCGGCAGCGCGAGGAATGGTTCGGGTTCTATACCGAGGGCCTGGGCAAGCTGGGCTGGACCCTGTCGCACACCGAACTGCTGCGTTTCCACCCGAGCCAGGCGTCGTTCTGCATGAATGACGTCATCATCGAAATCATCGAAGGCGTCGTCGGAGGTTCGGCCTTCAGCCCCATCGCCCGGCGCACCCTGGAGTCGCTGCGCAAGCAGCCCCATGCCCTGGAGCTGTTCATGAACCACAGCAATGCCGGGCATGTCGGCACCTTCCAGATCCTGCCCTGCTCGCAGAATGCCGCGGGTGACGTGACCATGCTGATGAATTGCGTGCAACTGATCCGCAATGTCAGCAACAACAGCTTCCTGTTCATCAACTTCCAGAACAACGAAGTGCAGATCTTCCGCTCGGCACAGACGGCGGTGCTGAATGTGCAGGCGTACGAGCAGGTGCGCGGCGCGGTGATCGAGAAGCTGGGGAGGAATGCCAGCCAGTTCGTGGCAAATCTGAGCCTCTGACTGTTCTTCCGGGCCCTATCGCTGGCAAGCCAGCTCCCACAGGTTCAGCGGTGCACTCGGCCCCCGTGGGAGCTGGCTTGCCAGCGATAGGGCCATCAGCAGCAACCACTATGCAGGTACAGCCTCCCCTTCCAGCATCACCGTCCGCTCGAACAACCCCGCCAACACCACCTGGTGCGTCACCGCCACCACCGTGCACCCCGGCAACTCCCGCTTGAGCATCTTCAACAGGCCCCGGGCACTGTCGTCATCCAGTTGGTTGGTCGCCTCGTCCAGGTACAGCGTCTGCGGCCTGTACAACAAGGCCCGGGCCAGGCTGATGCGCTGCTGCTCGCCGCCACTCAGGGCGCGTTGCCATTCACAGGTGTCGTCCAGCCGTGCGGCCAGCGCGGCGAGCCCGACCTTGTCCAGCGCCCCGGCAAGTCGACCGTCACTGGGCAGAGCCGTGTCCGGATACGCCAGCAGCTCACGCAATGACATTCGCGCCAGATAAGGCTGCTGCGGCAACAACAGGCTTCGCCCTGGCGGCAACTGCCATTGGCCCCGGCAGTAGGGCCACAGACCCTGCAAGGTGCGCAGAAGCGTCGACTTGCCAAGCCCGCTGCGCCCGTCCAGGCGTACCCACTGCCCCGGCATCACCCGCACATCCAGCCCGTCCAGCAGTACGGTGCCGTCTGGCTGGCACACCACTAGCCCTTCGGTACACAGGCAGGCCCCTGCCGGCACCTCGCGAACCTGCTGGCGGCTGGCGGCAATCGCCCGCTCGAACTGCTCCAGGCGCTGCAACGCCGCGCTCCAGCGCACCAGCTTGGGGTACAGCTTGATAAACCAGCTCAGCGAGCCCTGCACCGCCGTGAACGCACTGCGGATCTGCATCAGCCCGCCCAGGGTGATGGTCTTCGCCAGGAACAGCGGCAAGGCGGCGAATACCGGGATAATCAGGCTGACCCGCTCGAACGCCACGGTAAACAGGCTCAGGTTGCGCTCGCGCCCCATCAGCTGCCGCCAATTGTCGGCAATCGCCTGGAAATGCCCGGACAACTGCCGCCGTTCCACCGCTTCGCCGCGGTACAGGGCAATCTGCTCGGCATGGTCGCGCTTGCGCAGGAGGCTGGCACGGAAGTCCGCCTCGCGGTGTTCGCGTTCGTAGTTGAGGTGGTGCAGCGGCTTGCCGACCCAATGGGTAACCAGGCTGCCGAGCAATGTGTAGGCCAGCACCAGCCAGACCAGATAGCCGTCGATGCTGAACGCCGTGCCGAACAGGCTGAAGGTCTGGGTCCCGGACAGTTCCCAGAGAATCACCACGAAGGCGCCGACCTGGGCCAGATTGATGACGAAAGACGCCACCAGCTCGATGCTCAGGTCCACCATCATGTCCACATCTTGGGCGATACGCTGGTCCGGGTTGTCCGGCTCGTTGCCCAGGCCCAGGCGATAGAAGGCCTGGTCGCCGAGCCAGTCGGCGGTAAGGCGCTCGGTCATCGCCTGGCGCCAGCGCATCACCAGGCCCTTGCGCAGCCAGTCGAGGTACACGTAGATCAGCACGTAGGCGCCGATATACAGCGAGTACTGGCCCATCAGCGCATACAGCGCGTCGGTGTCGAAGGCGCCGAGGGTGTCGTAGAAGGTCTTACTCCAGGCGTTGATCCACACGTTGATCTGCACCACCAGCAAGCCCATGCCGATCACCCCGGCAAGCATCACCCAGGCCGGCCACTGCCGGCGGCTGGCCCAGAAGGGCCGTGACAGGCGCCAGAAGGCACGCAGGGCGTTCACAGGGCCTGGTCCTGCGCTGCCGGGGACGGCAACAGGCGAAGTTGGACCTGGTTGGCGCGGGGGAACAACTGCCCGGCCATGGCCTTCAATGCACCGCTGTTCAGGCCTTCAGGCAGCCGCGCCTGGCTGCTCAGGTAACGCGGATCGCCCCAGTGGCGCTCGCTCAGGACCAGGCGGCGCTGTTGCGTCGCCGGGTCGTCGCGGCGTTTGCTTTCCTGCCTGGCCAACTCCGCCCTCTCGCCCTTGACCCATTCGGCGCTCACCGCACCCGGCAGTTTATCCAGGGCGTCCTGGGCAAGGGCCCAGAGCTCATCGACCCGGGCCGGATCGCAGGTGAAGCTCAACCGGCTTTCGATACGACCGGTGTCGGGGTTCAGCTCGCTGTCGAACTTGAGCCGGTACACCCCCGCCGCTTCGCCACGCAGGCGCTGCTTGAGCTGCAGGCTGGCGAGATCACGCAAGGCCGCGACCCGCGCCGCCGCCTGCGGGCTCCAGGGTTGTTCGCTGAAACTGCTGGCCTGGAATACCGCGCGGGGCTCCAGGGCAATGGCCAGGGATTCGCTGCGCCGGCCCGGTTTCTGCGAGGCCGCGGCGGGATTCAGGGCCTTGCCCCTGGGGATATTCGCCAGATGGGCGAGCACTGCCTGTTCGAGCGCCTCCGGCTCGATATCGGCCATCAGGTAGTAGGTCACCGGTGCCGCGGACAGGCGCTGCCAATCACCGTCCAGCGCGGCAGCATCCAGGGCCCGCAAGGCCGCAGCATCCGGCGCCTGCCAGCTATCGCGCCCGTACATAAGGCGGCGCATGCTCGACGCTTCGCGCTCGCGCACATCGTCCGGACGGCTTTGCAGGCGCTTGAGCAGTTCTTCCCGGGCCTCGCTGAAGGCCGCCGGGTCGATACGGACATTGACCTGGCTCAGGCGATAGCTTTGCAGCAGGTCCGCCAGCGCACCCTCGCCCGGCGTAACGCCCAGGCTCAGTTGCAGGCGCTGGGGTTTCTGCTCGACGCCCAAGGTCACTTTCCGCGCCTTGCGCCAAGCGTCCAACGCTTCGGCGGAAATCCCGGCCGGCGTGCTCTGGGTCGCCAGTTGCGTGGTCATCTGGGTACGCCAGACCGGTCGGTCGGCCAGGTTGTAGCCCGCCGTCGAATCCGCCTGCAGCGACCAACGTCCGCCTTCGGCATTGGCTCGCAGCCAGACCAGCCGGTCGCCATTGCCCAGCGACCAGTGCTCGACCTTCTCTTCGGCGAACGATCTGCGCTTTACCATACTGCCTGGCGCCGGCAGCGCCGGCATGACCAGTTCGGCGAGGGGCTTGCTGGTGCTCTCTGCGGCTTGCTGTTTCGGTGCAGCCAGCGCGGTATGGGCGATGGAGTCCTGCAATCGTTCCACCTCGGCCACCGTCGGCAGCTCCAGCGGCGTCACACCGGGGGCGCTGAGCTGCAACACCCGGTCGCGGCTGGCGAGCCAGCGCCGCAGCCGCTGGTTCAGGTCGTCCCGGTCGATGCTGCCGAGCACCTCGAGGTAACGCTGCGCCGCCGCATGCTTCGCCACGACGGGCTTGTCCTGCACGGCAGCGTTGTTCAGTTGCTCGACCCACTGCTGGAAGTCCCGCGAGCCATCCTTGGCCAGGGCTTTCTCACCCAGCTTTTGGATGACTTCACGCTCGTGCTGCATTTCGGCTTCGGTGAAACCGTGCTGGCGCAGGCGCTCGATCTCGCCCAGCAACTGTTGCAGGGCCCGGCGATGCTGCTGGCCGTCCACCCCGGCGGCGATGCCAAGTACCGTGGAATGCTCGCCGATCAGGGTTTTCTGCGCGGTCAGGCTGCGCACGCCATCCAGCGGCAGTTGCCGACGCAGGCTGGTGGTCAGGGCGGAAAGCGCCATCCGATCGATCAGTCGCTCGCGCATGGCGGCCCGGGTGGTGCCGCGGCTGTCCGGCTCGTGCAAACGGAACAGCAGCGCCACCTGGTTGCTGCCGGACTGGGGATCCTGGAGGCGGAAGACCTTGAGCCTGTCGTCCAGCGGCAATTCGCGTTGCTCTCGACCTGGCAGAGGGCCCGCCAGCGGTGCGGAGAAGGCCTGTTCGATCTGCTTCGCCAGTTCGACGGGCTCGAAATCCCCGACCACCGAAAGGATCATGTTGTTCGGCACGTACCAGCGCTGTTGATAACGCTTGAGTGCTTCGACACTGGCCTTGCGAATGGCGCCCTCGTTGCCGATGGTGCGGTGCGCCGGGTAATGGGAGCCGGCACGCTGGGACGCGATGCGCTGCTCGTTCATGCGCTGGGCCACGCCCAACCCGCCGCGCCATTCCTCGATCACTACCGGGCGCTCGCACTCCAGGTCGGCGGCATCATAGTCCATGGCGAAGACCAGGTCGGACAGCGCTTCCAGCGCCTGCGGCGCCTCTTTCACCCCGGACGGCGGGCTGAGCAGGTACTGGGTGCGGTCGTAGCTGGTCACCGCGTTGAAGTGCCGGCCCTGGATCCAGCCGAGGCTGGTCATGCGCTGACGCAGGTCATCGGTGTCGCCGCCATGGCTATAGAACGTCAGGTGCTCGACCAGGTGGGCAACGCCGACCTGATCGGCCTCCTCGTCCACCGAGCCGGCCTGCACGGTCAGGCGCAGGTCGAGGCGGTTGGCCTGGCTGGCATCGCGCACCAGGCGGTATTCCAGGCCGTTGGACAGGGTGCCGCGGACCACAGCGGCATCCCAGGGCAGCGCCTCGTCGGGCGCCTGGGACGTGGCGCAGGCGCCGAGCAGCAGCGGGCCAAGCAGGCCCGCAAGGATCTTGTTCATCAGGTTCATTCCACGGTGAGGAAAGTCAGAAGCGGTAGCCGACCTCGAGCCAGTATTGGCGGCCGATCTCGTAGGTGGTACGTGCGGTGGAGCTGCTGGAGACGATCGTGTTGACCCGGTCGGTGACGTTGGTCACGTCCACCGCCATGAACAGCGCCTGCTCCTTCGCGGTGGGGATCTCCCATTTCACCTTCAGGTCCCAGGTCGGCGCCGGGCTGACCTTGGCCACGTCGTAGACCGCCAGGGATTCGCCACCGACATCAACGTCCCTGCCGGTATCGATGATCTGCTCGTAGGCGCCGCGATAGCGGAAGAAGTTGCTGATGGTGAGGTTCCACTGCGGGATCTCGGTGATAGTGCTCAGGCGTGCGGTCCACGGCCGGTTGAAGTCGCTGGCCGGCAGCTCGTTGTAGGGCATGCGCGAGCCTTTGTAGATCACGTCGCTGTTGTCGTACTCGTCGGCGTCCACCGAGCTGTCGTAGCTGCCGTAGGCGTCCTTGGTTTGCGACCAGTTCAGGGCCACCTGCAAGCTGGTCAGGCTGTTGAGCACGCGGATCGGTTGGACCGGAGTAATGGTCAGGCTGACGTTGTCGCTCTCGCTGGAGCCTTCGTTGGTGTACTTGGTGTAGAGCGTGGTGTAGCCGGCCAGCGGGTCTTCGCCGAGGACCCGGACGTTGGTCTTGACGATCTTGTCGTGGCCCTTGCGGTGCACGTACTTGAGGCTGAAGTCGGTGTCGAGCCAGCGCTGTTCGAGACCCAGGGTCAGTTCGTCGTCGTAGGGGATGTCCAGGGTCGAGAAGCGCGTGGTGTTGAGGTTGGTGCTGCCGACCCAGGCGGAAGTCTGGGTGGCGCGGCGGTACAGGGTGTTCATCGCCTGGCGGCCGTCGGCCAGGCGGTACTTGAACAGGTTGCGCCCGTAATAGCGGTTGGCGCCGAAGACCAGCACGGTGCTGCGGTCACCGAAGAAGTCATAGTCACCAGCAAAGCGCGGCGACAAGGTTTTCTGGTCCATGTAGTCGTCGCCTTCGAAACGCACGCCGGGGCGCAGGCCGAGCTTGCCGATCTGGATGGCATCCTGGGCGTACAGGGCCCAGGTGGTCTCCTCGACCTGGATTTTGCCCGCACCATATTCGGTGCGAAGGTTGGCCCACTGCCGGGTAGTGCCGTTGAGCAGTGGACTGACCGAACACCAGGGGTCGTCGTTGGCGCAGCTGGTGCCGTTGTCGCGGGTGAAGCCGGACACGCCCTGTCCGGTTTCCTTGCGCTCCCAGGTGGCTTTCTTCTGGCCCAGATCGAGGCCTGCGGTGAAGGCGTGGTTGGCCCCGGCGAAGCGCAGGGTTTCCCAGTCTACCTTGAGGCTGTAGTCGAGGCCCTTCTGGGTCTGGTCAAGATTGCCGAAGGAGCCTTCGCCACTGCGGGAGGTGTTGCTCGTCGGGTTGCCCCAGTTCTTCGCCTCGGAGTAGTACCAGTTGATGATGTCGTCGGCATCGGCGCGGCGCGAGCTGTAGAGATCGGTGTAGGCCAGGGTGTGGGTCCAGCGCGCGCTGTCGCCTTCCCAGGTCGCCTTGATCGCGCCCTGCTGTCCGCCATTGATATTGGTGTACTTCGAGTCCAGGTAGTTGGCGCGGAACAGGGTGTTTTCCTGTGGCGCCTTGAGCAGTGTGGTTTCCAGGGTCAGGCGGTCGTTGACGTCCCAGTAGGTCTTGAGCAGGTAGCTGTCGAGCTGGCGCGTCTGGTCCTCGCGGCTGTCGTTGTTGGGGCTGGTGTAGTTGTTGTCGTAGAGGTTCAGCGGCATGGTCGAACGGCGCTGGGAGAAGCTGAAGATCGCCCCGAAATTGTCGGTCAGGTGACCTTCGAGGGTGCCGCGCAGGGTGGTTTTCTCGAACTCCGGGGTGTACTGCTCGTCGGTGGAACTGTCGAAGTTGCTCTGGTCGGCTTCGGTGATGTGGTATTTGGTCCACTCCGAGCGGCTCAGGGCGTAGGAAAACTTGCCGTGGAAGTCCTGGGTCGGCCGGCGGGTGATGGAGTCGATGACGCCGCCGTTGAAGCCACCGTACTCGGCCGGCACGTTGCTGTCATAGACCTTCACTTCTTCCAGCAGGTCAGCATCCAGGGCGATGCCGTAGGAGCGGCTCGGCGCCGCGTCGAACTGGCGCGATTCGCTGTAGCCATGGGCGCCGGGATCGAGGTCGTTGTTGATCGAGATCCCGTCGATCATGAAGTTGTTCTGCCAGAACTTGGCGCCGTTGATGCTGATATCCGCCGGGTCGATTTCGCCGGGATTGTTCGAGCTTTGCTGCGAGCCACTGAACTGTACCGCCGGGTGCATCTGCAGCAGCTTGGTGATGTCACCGTTGGCCCCGGGGAAGTTCTGTACCGCCTTGTGGTTGATCACCGTGGCGCCCTGGTAGCTGTTTTCCTCGGTGTTGCCGAGGACCAGGGTCTCATGCAGTTCCAACTGGCCATTGGCGGCTTCGGCCAGCAGGCGGAAACTCAGCACGCCATCGTTGTACTCCCAGGTAATGCCGCTGCCCGCCAGCAGCATCGATAGCGCGCCGAGGCTGTCGATCCGGCCCTGGACCGGGTTGGACTGGTGATCGCGCAGCCACTGCGCATCCACCGTCACCTGCAGGCCGCTCTGCTGGCCGAAGGCGACCAGCGCACTGGACAGACGCTGGGCCGGGATGTCGAAACTGTGGACCTGGCTCGGCCACTGGCTGGCAACCTCATCGGCCAGCGCCAAGGGCATTTGCGCCCCCAGGCAGGCCAGGCCCAGCAAGCCACCGCACGCAGCGCGTTTCAACGACAACCAAGCGCCCCGGCCTTCCGGCACCGGGCAAAACACCTGAGACATACCACGCTCCCCGACCCGGGCAATTCCCGGAAAAAATTAATACGAATCGATCTCATTGCTGCGCGCGGAGCAGAAGACGGGGTAGCGCGGGGGATTTTCAGAAAAAAGATGAAAAAGTTTCGCGAGGGGATTTTTGAGGTGTTGCTGATGGCCTCATCGCTGGCAAGCCAGCTCCCACAGGGGCCGGTGCATGCAGTGCCTGTGGGAGCTGGCTTGCCAGCGATGAGGCCCGAAAGGAGGAATGAAGAAGTTTCAGCGCAGCACGATCACCCAAGGCCCATAAGCCTCGACCTTGCCGCCATGGGGCAGCAGCACCGCACGCAACGCCGCCTGCGGCTTGCGCAGGTCATACACACCGGTCACCCGCTTGCGCCCCAGCTCATCGTTGCGCAGCACCACCAGCCCTGGCGTATAGCGACTCAAACGGGCCACCACCTCGCTGACCGGCGTGTCATCGGCAATCACCTGGCCATTGCGCCAGGCCGCCGTCTGCCCCGGGGCGAATGTATCCACCCGGGCCTGCCCTTCGTGATACTCCAGCCGCTCACCCGGCTTCAACTGCGCCGCCAGCGCCTTCGCCGCGCGCCAGTCATCGACCTTGACCGAGCCTTCCTGCACCGCCACGCGCATCTGCCCGGCACCGGCACCGACATCGACGTTGAACGCCGTACCGGTCACCGTGACCTCCAGCGCCTCGGCGCGCACATGGAAGGGCTTGCTCTTGTCCGGCGTGACCTTGAAAAACGCCTGCCCGCGAAGCAACTTCACATCGCGCCGATCACCGGCGTACTCGACGGCGATCGCCGTGTCGCTGTCCATCTGCACCAGGCTGCCGTCGGCCAGGGTGACATCGCGGGTTTCGCCCATGCCGGTGCGATAGTCCGCCTGCATGCGCAGGCTAAGGGACGGCGCCAGGGCGATCATCAGACACGCGGCAATCGCACCGCCCAGCCAATAGCGCCGCCGCTTCGGCCGTACCGGAAGGGCCACCACCGGCGCCAGCACCGGCTCGGCCGGCCATTGCGCCTGGGTGGTCGGCGCCAGTTGCGCACTCAGTTGCCAGATCCGCTCGGCCTTGCGATAGGCCTTGGCATTGGCCTCGTCGGCGGCGCACCACTGCTGCATTGCGGCGCGCAATTGCCCATCGCCGGGGGCCGCCTGCAGGCGCAGAAACCAGTCCAGCGCCTGGTCGCGGCGCCGGGTGGCGCTGTCCGCTGACGTCATGTCGGGCATGTCTCCAAAGGCAGAAAAGGTCGGCAAGGGTCGCACAGGCGCCCCGTCTCCGGCAAAAGACGCGGCAGACACCGATTTTTCCAGCTCATCGTCACGGCGCTCACTCATCGTCCGGCTCCAGCCGTTCCAGGCAATGGCGCAGGGCGTCGTGCACCAGTTGGTGAACCAGGCTGGTGGAGACATCCAGATGGCTCGCCACCTGCTGCAGGGTAAAGCCGCCCAAGCGATGCATCTCGAAGGCCAGGCGCGTGCGTTCGGGTAATTCTTCAAGGGCCCGGCTGATCGCCGCCAGTTCGTTCTGGCCGCTGACCTCGCGCTCCGGCGAAGCGCTGCTGGACGGCAGTTCGGCGAGGATCTCGTCGCCACCGGGCTGGACCTTTTCCGTGGCGCTGCGGCGGGTCAGGTCGAGGGCCAGGTTACGCACGATGCGGTACAGGTAACTGGCCGGATGGCGGATCGCGGCGTCTTCTTCCTGGCGGCTGAAACGCAGCCAGGCTTCCTGCACCACATCCTCGGCCCGCGACCGGCAGCCGACGATGGGCGCCGCATAATCCAGCAGCGCCGCGCGATGCGCGAGGTAAAGCTTCAGCTTGTCGTCCGCCACGATTCGGCTGCCTGTCGAAGAAGTCGCCCGGAGGCATGGGCGGGCGATGTTACCGGCAGTCGATAATCATTATCAATAACAACCGCCAAAACCTTCATCTATGCTCCCTGTTCTTTGCCTTGGCAAAGAGCGAGAATCGCCGTCCATAGACCTTTTAATGGCCCTTTGGGAGATGACTTTGATGAAATCGATGGTCTTGCTGATGCTCGCGGCCCTGGCCGTCGGCGCCCACGCTGCCGAAGAAGAAAGCACGCCATGCGACAACGTGGAAACCGACCAGCAGAACTACGAATGCGCCCGCTACAGCCGCACCGCCTCCGAGCGCGAGCTGGACGCCGCCTTCGCCGACCTGCAGGACCGCATCAAGGAACAATACGCCGGCAAGGCCGCGAAAATCGCCGAACTGAGCAAGCGCCTCAACGAAGCCGAAACCATCTGGAAACAACTGCGTGACGCCGACTGCAAGGTCGAAACCTACGACATCCCCGCAGGCAAGGCCTTCGACGCCGCGCAGAACACCTGCATGGCGCAGCGCAACGACGACCGCTCCGAATACCTGCAATCCCTCGGCCTGCCGACCTCCGACTGAGACTTCCATGATTACGTGCGGTATCGAACTCAAGGGCAGCGAAGCCCTGCTGGCCCTGGCCAGCCTGGACGCCGGGCAACCGGTACATCTGCCCAGCGCCATCAAGAAGATCGGCATCGAAGATGACGAGGATGCCAGGCAGGTTCGCGAGTTTTTGGCTCGGGCTCAGGCGTTTGTCAGCGAGCATGACGTGACTCATGTAGCGATCAAGAAGCGCAGCAAGAAAGGCGACTTCGCCGGTGGGCCGGTGACGTTCAAGCTGGAAGGGCTGCTGCAGTTGCTGCAAGGGTGCGAGGTGCTGCTGGTGTCGCCGCAGACGATTGCGGCGCAGGGGAAGAAGCATGACCTTACGCCTCCGGCGGCCCTCAACAAGTATCAGCATGAGGCGTGGAAGAGTGCTTGCTCGGTGCTACTGACACATCGCTGAGGGCCTTTTCAAGACGGACTCAAACCCGTGCCTGGCCCTCGATTCCCTTCATCATCGACTCGGCCAACGCCCTGGAAGCCTCCAGGGTGTGCTGGGTAGCCCAGAGCATCCCCGCCAGATGGTTGTCCTTGACTGTGTCGCAAGCCTGGAGATTGGTTTCGTAGGCGGAGCGCAGCATCACGATGAGGTGGACCATCGCCTTGTCGAATTCCGCGCCAGCACAGACGGCAAATAGCGGTGGATGATCGCCATCGCAGCAGGCGAAGTGAGTATGGGCGGTGAGACCGCGTGAGGATGGAGCGGGCGGATCGGGGACGATCTTTTTCATGACAACCCTCTATTGTTTATCGAACTGCAATCAATTCGCTGTCAAACGAATGGTGGCAGCTGTGCATGGGTTGACAGACCGAGAATAGAGGAACCCGGCGCGCAACGAGTGCGCCCCACGCACAGCCGCCATTGATCCCGCCGTGTAGCACGCAGGAATGGGTACTGTGGATTCACTATTGATCGGTCTGTCAAAACCGGTCGCCATACATCAACGACGGCAGCAAGACTAGGCAGCATTTCCCCAGCACGCAACGACTGATAAACCGCGGCAGTATGCTTGGGAAATTGCCTACAAGAAAGTCGGAGATCGGTGAAGTTTCGTAGCCATTTATGGCGAGCTTGCCCTTGTCTGCCCACCACTGACCGCCCGCCGATCCTCCCGCGGACACCGCTGGAACCGCGCCCGGTAACTGCGGGTGAAATACGAAGGTGAGTCGAAGCCGCAGGCGATGCTCACCTCCAGCACGCTCATCTCGGTCTGGCGCAGCAGTTGCCGGGCCTTGTCCAGGCGCAGGCGCAGGTAGAAGCCGCTGGGCGTGTCGTTGAGGTAGAGGCGGAACAGACGCTCCAGCTGACGGCGGCTGACCTGCACCGATTCGGCCAGATCGAGGGTGTTCAGCGGCGTTTCCGTATTACGCTCCATGGCGCCGATCACCTGCACCAGCTTGCCGTTGCTGATGCCGTAGCGCGAAGCGATCTGCATGCGCTGGTGGTCCTGGCGCGGGCGGATGCGACCGAGCACGAACTGCTCGGAAACCTGGATCGCCAGCTCGGCGCCGTGGGCCTGGCCGATCAGGTCGAGCATCAGGTCGATGGACGCCGTACCGCCCGCCGAGGTGATGCGGCGCCGGTCCACTTCGAAGAGTTCCTGGGTTGCGTCCAGCCGCGGATAGCGCTCCTTGAACGCCTCCAGCGCCTCCCAGTGCAGGGTCACCCGGTGGCCGTCGAGCAGTCCCGCTTCAGCCAGCAGCAGCGTGCCGGTATCGATCCCGCCCAGCACTACCCCTTCGTGATCCAGCTTGCGCAGCCAGTGGGCCAATCCCGGGCTGTAGCTGTGCAGCGGCTCGAACCCTGCCACCACCAGCAAGGTCGCGCCCTTGCCCAGCGGCTCCAGCGGGCCGTCGGCGTTGACCGACATGCCATTGCTCGCCTCCACCGCGCCGCCGTCCAGGCTCAGCACCCGCCAGCGGTACAGCCCGGGGCGAAAGCGGTTGGCCACGCGCAGCGGTTCCAATGCCGAAATGAAGCCCAGGGCAGAGAAACCGGGTAACAGCAGAAAGTGGAATTCCTGGGGCATGGCGCCGTCTCGCTGAACGGGGAATCAGGGTTAATACTCCGCAGGTCGCCACTGTGCAAGAGCTGGTCGCCAGAGTGCGATTGACCCGGGCCATCCCCACGTAACTTGAGCACCACGGCTCGCAGAAGCCGCCCCCCTCATAACAATTAGAACTGCCGTTGGAGGAGCCACCATGCAATCGATCAGTCGTTCGCTCTTGATGCTTGTCGGTACCGCAGTCCTCAGCACCAACGTAATGGCCGCCGACCCGGCCGCCTGCAAGAACGTGCGCCTGGGCGTCGTCAACTGGACCGACGTGATGGCCACCAGCGCCATGACCCAGGTACTGCTCGACGGCCTCGGCTACCAGACCAAGCAGACCAGTGCCTCGCAGCAAATCATCTTCGCCGGTATCCGCGACCAGCGCCTGGACATGTTCCTCGGCTACTGGAACCCGATCATGACCCAGACCATCACGCCCTTCGTCGACGCCGGCCAGGTCAAGGTGCTCGACGCACCCAGCCTGAACGACGCCCGGGCCACCCTCGCCGTGCCGAAGTACCTGGCCGACAAGGGCCTGAAGACCTTCGCCGATATCCACAAATTCGAGAAGGAACTGGGCGGCAAGATCTATGGCATCGAACCGGGCTCCGGGGCCAATACCCAGATCAAGGCGATGATCGCCAAGAACCAGTTCGGCCTGGGCAAGTTCCAGTTGGTGGAGTCCAGCGAGGCCGGCATGCTCGCCGCCGTCGATCGCGCCGTGCGGCGCAAGGAAGCGGTGGTGTTCTTCGGTTGGGCACCGCATCCGATGAACGTGAATATCGATATGGAATACCTCAGCGGCAGCGAAGGCGCCCTCGGCCCGGACGAAGGTCGCGCCACGGTGTGGACGGTGACCGCGCCGGACTACGCCAGCCGTTGTCCGAACGTGAGCCGGCTGCTGACCAACCTGACCTTCAGCACCGAGGACGAGAGCCGCATGATGCAGCCGCTGCTGGACCACAAGGACGCGCTGGAATCGGCGCGCCAGTGGCTCAAGGATCACCCCGAGGACAAGGCGCGCTGGCTCGAGGGTGTAACCACCCTCGATGGCAAGCCGGCTGCGGACAACCTCAAGCTTACCGCCAACTGATCCACCGCTATCGCTGGCAAGCCAGCTCCCACAGGGGACTGTGTGCACCGGACCTGTGGGAGCTGGCTTGCCAGCGATGAGGCCATCCCAGACAACCAAAGAACCCGCGAACAAACCGTCCCGCGAAGCCCCGACACGCCTGAAGGAAACCGCAATGAACCACGACGTCATCATCACCTGCGCCCTCACCGGCGCCGGCGACACCGCCAGCAAGAGCCACTTCGTCCCGGTCACGCCCAAACAGATCGCCGCTGCCGCCGTGGAAGCGGCCAAGGCCGGCGCCACCGTGGTCCACTGCCATGTCCGCGATCCGCAGACCGGTCGTTTCAGCCGCGATGTCAGCCTGTACCGCGAAGTGATGGAGCGCATCCGCGAGTCCGACACCGATATCATCGTCAACCTCACCGCCGGCATGGGCGGCGACCTGGAAATCGGCCCTGGCGAGATGCCCATGGAGTTCGGTGCCGGCACCGACCTGGTCGGTCCCCTGGAGCGCCTGGCCCATGTCGAGGAACTGCTGCCGGAAATCTGCACGCTGGACTGCGGCACCCTCAACTTCGGCGACGGCAACAGCATCTATGTTTCCACCCCGACCCAACTGCGTGCCGGCGCCAAGCGCATCACCGAGCTGGGCGTGAAGGCCGAGCTGGAAATCTTCGACACCGGCCACCTGTGGTTCGCCAAGCAGATGATCAAGGAAGGCCTGCTCGAAGATCCGCTGTTCCAACTGTGCCTGGGCATCCCGTGGGGCGCTCCGGCGGATACCGCGACCATGAAGGCCATGGTCGACAACCTGCCGCCGAACGTGACCTGGGCCGGCTTCGGCATTGGCCGCATGCAGATGCCGATGGCGGCCCAGGCGGTGCTGCTGGGCGGCAACGTGCGGGTCGGCCTGGAAGACAACCTGTGGCTGGAAAAAGGCGTACTGGCGAGCAACGGCCAGTTGGTGGAACGCGCCGCCGAAATCCTCCATCGCCTCGGCGCCCGGGTCCTGAGCCCTGCCGAAGGCCGCGCCAAAATGAACCTGACCCGTCGCTGATCTTTTCCAGGAGTCCACCATGAGTTTCATTACCGATATCAAGACCTTCGCCGCCCTGGGCAGCGGTGTGATCGGCAGCGGCTGGGTCGCCCGTGCCTTGGCCAACGGCCTCGACGTAGTGGCCTGGGACCCGGCGCCCGGCGCCGAGCAAGCCCTGCGCAAGCGCATCGCCAATGCCTGGCCGGCCCTGGAGAAACAGGGCCTCAAGCCCGGCGCCTCGCAGTCGCGCCTGCGCTTCGTCGCAACCATCGAGGAATGCGTGCGCGATGCCGATTTCATCCAGGAAAGCGCGCCGGAAAGGCTGGACCTCAAGCTCGATCTGCATGGCAGGATCAGCGCAGCGGCAAAGCCGAATGCACTGATCGGGTCGAGCACCTCGGGCCTGCTGCCGAGCGAGTTCTACGAGTCATCGACACACCCCGAGCGCTGCATTGTCGGCCACCCGTTCAACCCGGTGTACCTGCTGCCGCTGGTGGAGATCGTCGGCGGCCGCAACACCTCACCCCAGGCTATCGAGGCAGCCAGGCAGGTCTACGCGTCGCTGGGCATGCAGCCACTGCATGTGCGCAAGGAAGTTCCCGGTTTCATTGCCGACCGCCTGCTCGAAGCGCTGTGGCGCGAGGCCCTGCATCTGGTCAACGACGGCGTGGCGACCACCGGCGAGATCGACGATGCGATCCGCTTCGGCGCCGGCCTGCGCTGGTCGTTCATGGGCACTTTCCTGACCTACACCCTGGCCGGTGGCGATGCCGGCATGCGCCACTTCATGGCCCAGTTCGGCCCGGCCCTGCAATTGCCCTGGACCTACCTGCCGGCACCGGAGCTGACCGAGGAACTGATCGACGCGGTGGTCGACGGCACCAGCGAACAACGTGGCGAACGCAGCATTGCCTCGCTGGAGCGCTATCGTGATGACTGCCTGCTGGCGGTGCTGGACGCGGTAAAAACCACCAAGGCCCGCCACGGCCTGAACTTCAGCGATTGAACGGAGAACCGCGATGCCTGCGCTAACCACCTACCGGACCCCCGTGCTGCCGGACTGGGTCGATTACAACGGGCATCTGCGCGATGCCTTCTACCTGCTGATCTTCAGCTATGCCACCGATGCGTTCATGGAATGCATCGGACTGGACGGCGACAACCGCGAGGCCACCGGGCATTCGCTGTTTACCCTGGAGTGCCATCTGAATTACCTGCACGAGGTCAAGCTGGGCACGGAGGTGACGGTGCAGACCCAGGTGATCGGCCATGACCGCAAGCGCGTGCACCTGTATCACAGCCTGCACCGGGAAGGGTTTGCCGAGGCGCTGGCGGCAAGCGAGCAGATGCTGCTGCATGTGGACCTGGCGGGGCCGAAGTCGGCGCCGTTCGAGGCGGCGGTGCTGGAGCGATTGCAGGGGATCGTGGTGGAACAGGAGGATTTGCCGGTGCCGGCGTTTGTCGGGCGGGTGATCGGCCTGCCGAAATAGTTGCTTTTGCGGGCCTCATCGCTGGCAAGCCAGCTCCCACAGGGTCCGCGTCGCTTTTTCGATGGACAAAAAACTGCCCCGGCAAGCCGTGACGCAGCCGGGGCAAAGAGCGAGCAACCTACCGTGCCAGAAGGGCGGTGACCAAACCGCCCTCGACCTGTGCATGACTCCAGTGTGCACACTCCCGTTACCGCCGATTTTGCCGAAAACGACCTGTTCATAGGTAAAGCGGCCATCGCGACAATCTGTCCTTGCCCGCTCTGCCGGGCGCTTCCAGAATCGGACCACGACTTCTAAATGCCACAAGGACAATAGCCATGATGCATGCGGATTTGATTGATCAGGAAGACCTGGTAGGCCACCTGCGCGCCCTGGGCTTCGAGACGCCGTCCGGGGTCAGTGCGGAGCAGGCCTGCGAGCATGCGGTACGCGGCTTGAGCGCACCGCAGGCCAAGGCGTTGAAGGGCATGGTGGAGCAGATGTACACCGGCAGCGCGACCATCCTGCCGGCAGTGCGCCAGGCGATCGAAAAGCAGTTGTTGCCTGCGCTGGCCGAGTTCAAGGCCACTCATCAGTGACCTCAAGGGCCTCATCGCCGGCAACGCCGGCTCCCACAGGGTGCGCGTACACCGCCTGACCTTGTGGGAGCCGGCGTTGCCGGCGATGAGGCCCTCACATCCAGCACAAACCCCCGATCACAACCTCACACTGGCAAACGTCGATTCGTTGCGCGCCTGGCTCAATGCCGCCATCGGCCCTGCCATCGGCGACAGCACCAGCGCCTGCGGAATCGGCATCATCGCCACCTGCTGCGCGGTATTCGAGCCGACACGCTCATCCCGCGGCGGAATGCCGAAGTACTCGCGGTAGCACTTGGAGAAGTGCGGGGTCGAAACGAAGCCACACACCGAGGCCACTTCGATGATCGACATCGGCGTCTGCTTGAGCAGTTGCCGCGCACGGATCAGGCGCAGCTTCAGGTAGTAGCGCGACGGCGAGCAGTGCAGGTACTTCTGGAACAACCGTTCGAGCTGCCGGCGCGAAACCGACACGTAGACCGCCAGTTCGTCCAGGTCGATCGGCTCTTCCAGGTTGGCTTCCATCAGCGCGACGATTTCCTGCAGCTTCGGCTGGTTGGTACCAAGCATGTGCTTGAGCGGCACGCGCTGGTGATCCTGCTCGTTGCGGATGCGCTCGTAGACGAACATTTCCGAGATCGCCGCCGACAGCTCGCGACCGTGGTCGCGGCTGATCAGGTGCAGCATCATGTCCAGCGGCGCGGTGCCGCCAGAACTGGTGAAACGGTTGCGGTCGAGGGTGAACAGGCGGGTGCTCATGCTCACCCGCGGGAAAGCTTCCTGCATCGCCGCCAGGCATTCCCAGTGGACGCTGCAATCGAAACCATCGAGCAGCCCGGCACAGGCCAGTGCCCAGCTACCGGTGCACACCGCGCCAAGACGCCGCGACTGACGGGCCTGGCCCTGCAGCCAGGTCACATGTTCACGGGTCACGGTGCGCTGGATGCCGATGCCGCCGCAGACGATCACGGTATCCATCGGTGGTGCCTTGTGCATGGCTGCGTCCGGGGTGATCTGCAGGCCGTCGCTGGCCCAGACCTGGCCGCCGTCCACGCTCAGGGTGTGCCAGCGGTACAGCTCGCGGCCGGACAGCTGGTTGGCCATGCGCAGCGGCTCCACGGCGGAGGCGAGGGAGATAAGGGTGAAGTTGTCCAGCAGCAGGAAGCCGATGGATTGGGGTGCGCGGGTCTGGGATTGGGTCCCGGCATTGTAAGACGTCATCGCGATCTCTCCTCACACAAAGCAGGTTGCGCCCCAGGCGTGGGCTCATTGTTGTTATGCACCCTGTCGACTCGATTGCAGGGCATGGCTTTGCTCTCGCAAATGCCGTGCCTGAAATTGAATGGCTATTCAATAAATCCTGAAAGCGACCTCGCGACCTGTCTAAAAAGCGCTTTGTATCAATATGAAATCTGCGCGGAAAGGCGCGGGCCAAAGCATGTCGGAATGTTTCGTGAGCAGTTCGGTAGCACCCTGATACGGGATGCCCAGAAACGACACCCGGTAGTGTCACCGCAAGTAGTGTGGGAAATGGTGACAGGCGGTATGAGAAGCGTCTGAGCCCACGCGCCAAAAAGCGGCGTGGGCTCGAAGGGATGTGCGAAAAGTGCGCAGCGGGATCAGCACTCGATGGCGCTGACCGCCAGGCCGCCGCGGGAGGTTTCCTTGTACTTGTCGTGCATGTCGGCGCCGGTGTCGCGCATGGTGCGGATCACCCGGTCCAGCGAGATGAAGTGATCGCCGTCGCCGCGCAGGGCCATCTGCGCCGCATTGATCGCCTTGACCGCAGCGATCGCGTTGCGCTCGATGCACGGCACCTGGACCAGCCCGCCGACCGGGTCGCAGGTCAGCCCGAGGTTGTGCTCCAGGCCGATTTCCGCAGCGTTTTCCAACTGCTCCGGCGTCGCCCCGAGCACCTCGGCCAGCCCTGCCGCAGCCATGGCGCAGGCCGAGCCGACTTCGCCCTGGCAGCCCACTTCGGCACCGGAGATGGACGCATTCTTCTTGCACAGGATGCCCACCGCCGCCGCCCCGAGGAAGAAGTCGACCACGCAGGCTTCACTGACCTTGTCGCTGAAGCGCATGTAGTAGTGCAGCACCGCCGGAATGATCCCGGCCGCGCCATTGGTGGGTGCGGTGACCATGCGCCCGCCGGCGGCATTCTCTTCGTTGACCGCCAGGGCATAGAGGTTAACCCACTCCATGGCGCTCAGGGTCGAGCCGATCACATTGGGCTTGCCCAGCTCCAGCAGGCTGCGGTGCAGCTTGGCGGCGCGGCGCTTCACATTGAGCCCGCCGGGCAGCGTGCCCTCGTATTTCAGGCCGTTCTCGACGCAGTCCTGCATGGCGCGCCAGAGCTTCATCAGGCCGGCGCGGATTTCCGCTTCGCTGCGCCAGACCTTTTCGTTTTCCATCATTAATTGCGACACGCGCATGTCGTTTTGCTTGCAGCGCTCGAGCAGTTCCGCCGCGCTGTTGAAATCGTAGGGCAGCACGGTGTTGTCGCTGTCCAGTACGCCGCTCGCCGCCTGCGCCGCATCGACCACGAAGCCGCCGCCGACCGAGTAGTAGGTGTCGCTGTGCAACTCGCCTTCGGCGTGCTCGGCAACCAGGGTCATGGCATTGGGATGGTAGGGCAGGTTCTCGTCCAGCAGGCGCATGTCGCGGCTCCAGACGAATTCGACCGGGTACCGGCTATCGAGCTGCAAGGTGTCTGTTTCGCGCAGTTCGGCGATGCGCTGGCCGATGGTCGAGGGGTCGATCGAATCGGGCCATTCGCCCATCAGGCCCATGATTACCGCGTTGTCGCTGCCGTGGCCGACACCGGTGGCGGAGAGCGAGCCATAGAGCCGTACTTCGATGCGCCGCACCCGCTCCAGCTCGCCCCGTTCACGCAGGCCCTGGACGAACAGGGCGGCGGCGCGCATGGGCCCGACGGTATGGGAACTGGACGGGCCGACGCCGATCTTGAACAGGTCGAACACACTGATGGCCATGGCCACGAACCTCCTGGTTGGGCAGGTGTGCGCCCCCCAGGACACGGGCGCCACAGCTGCTACGCTGACGGGGCGGCAATCCGCCGATTTCGCGCATCATCCGGCTTTTGGCGGCGCCCCTGTCGTCTGCAACCGACCCACTCTTGTCCAGCAACGCCGCCCCCCGGCGGCTGCCGAAAAGCGCCGTTTTTCGCGTCGCTCACGGGCTGAACGGGGGTTTCGCCGGGCCGAATAATCCATAAACGACCTCACCGGCACTGGAAGCGACCCTGCCTGTACTGGTTACGACCCACCCTGTAGGCGTTTGTTTTTCGCTGGTAGATGATCGTTATCGACTCGATTGCACGGCACTCGTCCCGCTGTCGTCCGGCAGCCGGCCCGACCGATGCACCAATAAAGCATGGCGGTCCATGGGACATCCGACAAAAACACTCAGGAGTCCGTAAATGAAAGGTTCACCCTCGCTGTTACTGGCCGCGTTACTGAGCATTCCGGCGCTGGCCCAGGCCGTGGAGCCTGAACAATGTCACACGGTCAACTTTTCCGATGTCGGCTGGACCGACATCACCGTCACCACCGCGGTGACCAGTGCAGTCCTCGAATCCCTCGGCTACAAGACCCGCACCACCATGATCTCCGTCCCGGTGACCTACAAGTCGCTGGCCGACGGCAAGAACATGGACGTGTTCCTCGGCAACTGGATGCCGACCATGGAAAACGACATCAAGCAGTACCGCGATGCCGGCACCGTGGAAACCGTCCGCGCCAACCTGGAGAACGCCAAGTACACCCTCGCGGTGCCGCAGTCGCTCTATGACAAGGGCCTGCACGACTTCGCCGATATCGCCAAATTCAAGAAGGAACTGGACGGCAAAATCTATGGCATCGAGCCCGGCAACGACGGCAACCGCACCATCCAGAGCATGATCGACAAGAACGCCTTCGGCCTGAAGGACGCCGGCTTCAAGGTGGTGGAGTCGAGCGAGGCCGGCATGCTGGCCCAGGTCAGCCGGGCGGAAAAACGTGAAGGCAACATCGTGTTCCTCGGCTGGGAACCGCACCCGATGAATACCCGTTTCAAAATGAAGTACCTCACCGGTGGCGACGACTACTTCGGCCCCGATTTCGGCAAGGCCACCGTCCTCACCAACACCCGCAAAGGCTACGTGCAGGAATGCGCCAACGTCGGCCAGTTGCTGAAGAACCTGTCCTTCACCCTGGACATGGAAAGCACGCTGATGGGCAACGTGCTCGACGACAAGATGAAAGCCGACGCCGCGGCGAAAGCCTGGCTGAAGAAAAATCCTCAGGTGCTCGACACCTGGCTGGCCGGTGTTACCACCGTGGACGGCAAACCCGGCCTGGAAGCCGCAAAGGCCAAACTCACGCAGTAAGCACGTCCCCGCGACGGCCATGACCGGCGCGGGGAGTTTTCGAATCCTTGCAGGTGGACGCTCGCTATCATGCTGATCGATCAAAAAATACCCTTGGGCCAGCACATCGCGGCCTTCGTTGAATGGCTGACCCAACACGGGGCCAATTACTTCGATGCCTTTGCCGCGGCGCTGGAATGGATGATCCACGGCGTGACCGGGGCCCTGACCTGGTTCAATCCCTTCGTCCTGATCGGGCTGATCGCGGTGGGCGCGCACCTGATCCAGCGCAAGTGGGCGCTCACCGCCTTCTGCGTCGCGTCCTTCCTGCTGATCCTCAACCTGGGGTACTGGCAGGAAACCATGGAAACCCTGGCCCAGGTGCTGTTCGCCACCCTGGTCTGCGTGGCCATCGGCGTGCCACTGGGCATCCTCGCCGCGCACAAGCCGATGTTCTACACCGCCATGCGCCCGGTCCTCGACCTGATGCAGACGGTCCCCACCTTCGTTTACCTGATCCCGACCCTGACCCTGTTCGGGCTGGGCGTGGTCCCCGGGCTGATCTCCACGGTGGTGTTCGCCATCGCCGCGCCGATTCGCCTCACCTACCTGGGCATCTGCGACGTGCCCCAGGAACTGCTCGACGCCGGCAAGGCCTTCGGCTGCTCGCGCCGGCAACTGCTGTCCCGTATCGAACTGCCCCATGCGATGCCGAGCATCGCGGCCGGTGTCACCCAGTGCATCATGCTGTCGTTGTCGATGGTGGTGATCGCCGCGCTGGTGGGTGCCGACGGCCTGGGCAAACCCGTGGTCAACGCACTGAACACCGCCGATATCGCCCTGGGCTTCGAAGCCGGGCTGGCGATCGTCCTGCTGGCAATCATGCTCGACCGTATCTGCAAACAACCCGATGTACAGGTAAGGGGTGAGGCATGAGCATCATTCGCTTCGAAGACGTAGACGTCATTTTCTCCAATCGACCGCGCGAGGCTCTCAGCCTGCTTGACCAGGGCCTTTCGCGGGAGCAGATCCTCAAGAAAACCGGGCTGGTGGTCGGCGTGGAAAAGGCCAACCTGGATATCAACAAGGGCGAGATCTGCGTGCTGATGGGCCTGTCGGGCTCGGGCAAGTCGAGCCTGCTGCGCTGCATCAACGGCCTCAACACCGTCAGCCGCGGCAAGCTGTTCGTCGAGCATGAAGGCTCGCACATCGATATCGCCCACTGCACCCCGGCAGAGCTGAAGATGATGCGCACCAAGCGCATCGCCATGGTGTTCCAGAAATTCGCCCTGATGCCCTGGCTGACAGTGCGCGAGAACATCAGCTTCGGTCTGGAAATGCAGGGCCGCCCTGAGAAGGAGCGGCGCAAGCTGGTAGACGAGAAGCTGGAACTGGTGGGCCTGGCGCAGTGGCGCAACAAGAAGCCCGACGAGCTGTCCGGCGGCATGCAGCAGCGCGTCGGCCTGGCCCGTGCGCTGGCCATGGACGCCGACATCCTGCTGATGGACGAACCCTTCTCGGCCCTCGACCCGCTGATCCGCCAGGGCCTGCAGGACGAGTTGCTGGAATTGCAGACCAAACTGAGCAAGACCATCGTCTTCGTCAGCCACGACCTCGACGAAGCGCTGAAACTGGGCAGCCGCATCGCCATCATGAAAGACGGCAAGATCATCCAGTACAGCAAGCCGGAAGAGATCGTGCTCAACCCGGCCGACGACTATGTGCGCACCTTCGTCGCCCACACCAACCCGCTCAACGTGCTCTGCGGCCGCAGCCTGATGCGCAGCCTCGACCAGTGCAAGCGGGTCAACGGCTCGGTATGCATCGACCCGGGCGTGGACTCCTGGCTGGACCTCGCCGACGGCGTGATCAAGGGCGCGCGCCAGGGCGCCAACGGCCTCGACCTGCAGAACTGGGCGCCGGGGCAATCGGTGGAAGCGCTGGGGCGCAAACCGACCCTGGTGCACGCCAACATCGGCATGCGCGATGCGCTGCAGATTCGCTACCAGACCGGCAACAAGCTGGTGCTGCAGGATGACAACAAGGTGGTCGGCATCCTCGGCGACAGCGAGCTGTATCACGCGCTGCTGGGCAAGAACCACGGCTGACCGTTGTGGCCTCATCGCTGCGGTGCGGCGGTCCGACAAGCCAGCTCCCACAGGTACTGCATACACCGTACCTGTGGGAGCTGGCTTGCCAGCGATGAGGCCCTGAAGAACAACACAGGATTTAGCCTATCCTCAATCGCGTGCCCCCACCCAGGACAACCCGCACGCGATGAACAAACCCACCACCCGGCGTCTCGACCTGCGCTTCCTGATGCTGGCCTTCGCCATCTTCTCGGCCCTCGCCACCCTCGCCAACAGCCTGGTAGTGGCCTACGGCGTGCAACGTGACGCGCTGATCCACGCCACCCTGGAAGCCAACCATGCCTATGCGGCAAAGGTTGCCTCCAGCATCGGCGCCTTCCTCAAGTCGGCCCATGCGCACCTTGGCTACAGCGCCCTGCAACTGGCCGAAGACTTCGACAACCCACGCCTGCTTCACGCCGAAGCCCGCCGCCTGCAAGCCCAGGACGAAGACTTCAATACCGTGGTCATCACCGATGCCGGTGGCAAGGTATTGCATACCCATCCCGAGAACGTACTGGCCACCGGCAGCAACCTCGACTCCGAGGAGATCCGCCGCGCAGTGGAGCAGCACCGGCCGCTGATCAGCCACGCCTACGTCTCCGCTACCGGCAACCTCATGGTGTTCATCTCGCACCCGGTATTCGCCGCCGACGGCAGCTTCCTCGGCGTGGTCGGCGGCGCCGTGTACATCCGCAAGGACAGCGCCCTGAGCACGGTGGTTTCGCAGCACTTCCACCACGACGGCACCTTCGCCTTCGTCGCCGACAAGCACCGCCGGCTGCTCCATCACCCCACCACCGAACGCATCGGTGAAGTGCTCAAGAGCAGCGCCACGGTGGATGCCGCGCTACGCGGCGAGAGCGGCAGCATGGCCGTGGACAACTACCTGGGCGTGCCGATGCTGGCGGGCTACGCACCGGTCGCCAACGCCGATTGGGCGGTAGTGGCCCAGCAGCCCCGGGCCATCGCCCTGTCCACCCTTGGCAAGCTGATGCAGTCGATGTTCCTCGACCTGCTGCCGGCCAGCATCATCGGCCTGCTGCTGTTGTGGATCGGCGCGCGCTGGATCACCCGGCCACTGCAACAACTGGCAGACAACGCTACCCATCTGTCGCAGCCGCAGACCATCGACGAACTGGGGCGGATCAAGGCCTGGTACAAGGAGCCGGCGGCCATTCGCCAGGCGCTGATCACCAGCGTGCAGCTACTGCACCGCAAGATCGGCCGGCTCAGCGAGGAGGCGCAGAGCGACCCGATGACCGGCCTGGCCAATCGCCGGGCCATGGATGCGGCACTGGAGTTGCTGGACCAGTCCGGGCAGCCCTATGCGGCCCTGGCCCTGGATATCGATTTCTTCAAGCGGGTCAACGATACCTATGGTCACGACGCCGGCGACATCGCCCTGAAGCAGGTGGCTGCAATCATCGCCGGGCATTCTCGCTCCGGCGACCTGGCCTGCCGCGCGGGCGGCGAGGAGTTCGTGCTGTTGCTGCCGGAAACCAGCCTCGCCGAGGCCGGCACCATCGCCGAACGCATCCGCGCCCAGGTCGAAGCCAGCGAAGTCCCTGGCGTCGGCTTTATCACCCTGTCCATCGGCGTTGCCTGTCGCAGCCCGCAAGCCGACAGCGCTGCCGAGGTGCTCAAGCAGGCCGACGACAATCTCTACCGGGCCAAGGAGAGCGGGCGCAACCGGGTGGTCAGCTAGCAAGCCCCGCCAGGGCCTGCCGTGCCACTTCACGGCCCTGGCGCAGTACATCCTCCTTCCATTGCGGCTCATCGACATAGAAGGCATCCCGCAGTTGCTGCTTGATCCTGCGCCGCTGCGCCGCGCCAGCCTGGGGATTGTTGTGCAGCCACTGTTCGGCGCGCAGGGCGTCGAGTACCTGCTCGCCGGGCAGGGTGCCGTATTCCAGGGTCAGCCCGGTGAATTCGGCAGGCGCGCATTCCTCCAGGGCGCTATAGACCATCAGCCCGGTCAGCGGCACCGAAACCGACTGGCCGTCCTGCGACGAACGCACCGCATCGCCCCACCAGCGCCGCGCCCGTGCCAGCATCGGCGAGTCGCCCGGGCCGGAGTAGATCCGCTCGCCATAACCCTTGGGCCCCAGCCCGGTGTGGATATCCAGCCACACCAGGTGCGCGCAGGCGCGACCATGGCGGCGCAGGATTTCGCGCAGGGTGCGGTTGCTCCAGGTAGGCGCGGTGCCGGTGTAGAACAGCCCGTCCGGGTGACTGGATTGCCCGCCGGAAATGGCCTTCTGCAAATGCTTGCGCCCCCGCCTGGCCAGCTTCGACAGCAGGCGCAGGCGGTTGCCCAGCGACGGCGGCCATTGCCGGGGGATCATCACCGGGTGCAGCGCCGCGTAGTCCGGGTTGGGCGCGCAGGGCTGGCTGAAATCGCGGAAGTTGCGGTTCAGGTCGACGTTTTCGTGGGTCCAGCGGCGTAGCCAGGAAAAGCCCCAGGGATTGGCCGCATGCACGAAGACCACGGCGCAGCGCGCCTCGCCGGCCAGGCGCAGGAAGTCGCGATCTCGCAGCAGATCGATCTGCACGGCGGAGCCGCAAAAGCCTTCGACCCCGTGGCAGCCGCTGGTTATCAGCAGTACATGTTCTGCATCGGCCGGGCCACTGCGGGCCACATCGACCGCCAGTTCCTCGCCGGCACTGCCGGGCAGCGGATGGGTATAGGACTCCACGGGCAGGTCGAGGGCGGCACAGGCCTGGAGGAAGGTTTGCCGTGCCTGGGCGTAGGTCTGGGAGAAACAGTCAGCGGAGGTCATCGCGGCTCCTGGGGCTTTTCGCGGGATGAGTCTGGCCCGCAGGCCGCCCGTGAAGGCCGGCCCGCAAGCGGGGAAATGGAATCGGGAAAGGCTGGGGATCAGTTCGGCTGCAACGCGGCCTCGATCCGGAGCTCGTTCGCCTGCAACTGCTCGCGGGTGCGTTGCGGCCGCACCAGCCAGAACGCCAGCGCCGTGGACGCGAGAATCGCCACGCCGATCAGCACCAGGGACAGCTCGAAGCCACGGGCAATATCGTCGCCCTGCCCCGCCACCATCTGCCCCACCAGCCAGGGCGCGAGCATGCCGGCGCTGGTCAGGCCGCCGATATGGATCGACAGCATCGAGCCGCGCCGGGCATCAGGGGCGATAAAGGCGACGATGGTGTTGGCAAAGGTCGGCAGCACGTTGATCAGCACCGCCCCGGTGGCATACAGCGCCAGGGTCGCGGGCAGATGGCCGTGGGCCTGGGTCAGGGCAACGAAGGCCAGCCCGGCGCCGAGGCAACACGCCAGCGGCAAGGCCACCATCGCCCGCTGCACCGAGGCGCCCCGGGCCAGCGCGCGCTGGGACAGGGCCGACACCAGGAGGTTGCAGAGGATCACGGCGAGGGTCACCGACATCACCGTGTAGCCCGACTGCATCGGCGCCATGCCCAGGCCCTTTTGCAGGTACAGCGGCACCCAGCTGTAGATCAGCGCATTGGGCAGGTAGCCGACGAAGCCGAGCAGGGTGATGCCGAGGAAGGTGCGGTTCAGCAGCAGCCGCCGATAACCGGGAAGCGGCCCGCTTGCCGGTTGCCGAGCGGCATCGGCATGGCTGCCTTCGCGCCCGAACGCCAGCCACAGCAGCATCCAGGCGAACCCCAGCACCGCCAGGCCGGCATAGGCCAGGCGCCAGCCGACCTGGGCGATCAGGAACGGCAGGCTGACCGCCGCGAAGATCGCGCCGAGCATGATCGACACCTGGATCAGCGAGGCCGGCATTACCCGCTCGGTCGGGCCAAACCATTTGAAACAGGCATGCTGGGTCACCGCCGTACCCGGTCCGGTGCCGGCACCGAGCATCAGGCGGCTGATCACCAGGGCCATGAAGCTGCTGCTGACGCTGACCAGCAACTGCGACACCATCCACACCAGCGACATGCCCACGAGGATCCAGCGGCTGGGAAAGCGGTTGGCCAGGAAGCCCACGGCTACGCCGGACACCGAATAGAGAAAGAAGAACGCACTGCCGATGAAGCCGAACTCGGCCGGGGTCAGTTTCAGTTCGTCGATGATCTGCGCGCCGGCGAAGGCGAAGATGCTTTTGTCCAGCACGCTGATGACCATCACGCTCATCAGCAGGACCAGCACCAGGTTACGTCGGGAGAACAGCATGCACGGGTTCCTCCATGGGTCAGGCGGGCAGGATGACGCAGGCGCCGGGCGACGGATAATCATCTATCGGCATGCTTATCAGGGTTGGTTATCGAGGGGTGAGCGCAGGGTGCTCGGGTGCTTGAAGGCGTAGACAATGTCATCGACCATCATCTGGGTTTCCCGGGTCATCAGTTCCGGCGGGCGGCACACCAGGGAAATGTCGGTGCCCGGCACCCGTTCGGCGATCGACAGCATGTCGAGGTTGCCCGACACCACCGGCAGGTCGAACACCCGCCGCGACCAGGAACTGACGGCATCGGTGGTGGCCGCCAGCTCGGCGTAAAGCACCACCGAAGCGCACACCAGGATGCGCTGCGGCGGGGTCACCCCGCACTCCTCGAACATGCGCCCGGCCAGCGAGCTTTCCAGGGTATCGGGCAGCAGCCATTCCAGATCCAGCAGCTCGGCCAGCGACCTGGCCTTCGATAACGGATGCCCCTTGCGCACGGCCAGGGTGGTGGGCTGGGCATACAGCTCGTGCCACTCGAAGCCCTCGACACTGCGCGACGGCGGGTGCGACGTCAGGGCCAGGTCCAGCAGGCCCTCGCGCAACCCTTCGAGGAGCTTGGCCGGACGCAGCTCATGGATCTGCAACTGCACCTTCGGGTAGCGCTTGCGGTAGCTGAGGATGCAGGCAGCGAATTGCTGGCTGGGCGTCACCGGCGACACGCCGATGGTCACCTGGCCGTCCATGGTGCCCTTGAGGGTCTCGATCTCGTCCCGGGCACGGCGCACTTCCTCCACCACCAGGCGCGCGCGGCGCACCAGGTGCTCGCCATAGGACGTGGCGGTAATACCGCGGTTGGAGCGCACCAGCAGCGGTACGCCGAGCTCCGACTCCAGTTCCTTGATGCTCTTGGACAGGGCCGGCTGGGAAATATGCAGCAGGCGCGAGGCCTCCTGGATGCTGCCACTTTCGCAAATGGCGACGATGGCACGCAGTTGATGCAACTTCATGGGCATTCACCAACAACGGAAAAAGGCGCCATACAACAGCGTTCGCGGCGCAAAGCCAAGCCCCGCCGCGATCACCGGTCGCCTTAGCGAATCCCTGTAGCGCGCAGCGCGTTCGGGGTGAAGTCCTTGCTCGACGCGTTCTGCGAAAAGTCGTAGCTGCCCTTCTTCTCCTCGTTCCGCAGCCCCGACACCGTGTAGCGCCCGCTGAGCACGTCGTAGTGGGTTTCGGCGGTCAGCCAGGGGAACTGCTGGTCATAGAAGAACCGCGCATGCCCTTCGGAAACCCGCCACAGGTTGCCACGGCCGTCATAGGCGTCCGCCTCGGCGATCTGCCAACTGTCCTCGTCGATATACAGGTCGCGTTTGCTGTAGATATGCCGGCTGCCGGGCTTGAGGGTGGCAACCACATGCCAGACCCGGTGCAGCTCGTAGCGGGTGTGGTCGGGGTTCAGGTGGCCCGGGCGGATGATGTCGTCGTACTTGAGCTTCGGCGAGTCGAGGGCGTAGCTGTTGTAGGGAATGTAGATTTCCTTCTTGCCCACCAGTTGCCAGTCATAGCGGTCCGGCGCGCCGTTGAACATGTCGAAGTCGTCGTAGGTGCGCATGCCTTCGGCGCCGGGGCTGTCGTAGCCGACCTGCGGGGCACGCCGCACGCGACGCTGGCCGGCGTTGTACATCCAGGCCATGCGCGGCTCGGCGACCTGGTCGAGGGTCTCCAGGACCAGCATCACGCTGCCCGCCCGGCGCGGCGGCGAAAGCACTTCCTGGCGGAAGTAGAACAGGATGTTCTGCATCTTCTGCGGGTCGTAGTCCGTCAGGCCGAAGGGGAAGGCGAACTGTTCCTTCATCATGCTGACGGTGTAGGCACCGTTGTCCTGCGGGTTCATCTGCGCGGTATTGCGCAGGATCGACACGCCGCGGTAGCGGGTGATGTGGTTCCAGATCACCTCCAGGCCGTTCTGCGGGATCGGGAACGGGATCGCCATGTCGAAGTCCTTCAACCCGTTGCCGCCCTCGGCCAGGGTGGTACGGGTGGCATTGGCGCGCACCGCCTCGAACACTTTCGGCGGCAAGGTGACGCTGCGGTGCGTGGTGTACACCGGGATGCGGTAGGTGTCGGGGAAGCGCTTGAGCATCGCCAACTGGCCCGGTGTCAGGCGCGCCTGGTACTGCGCGGCATTCTGCGCGGTGATAACGAACAGCGGTTTTTCATTGGCATAGGGGTCGGGGACAAAACCGCCGGCATCCACCGCGCCGGTGCTGGCGGGCAGGCCGCCGCTCCAGGCCGGGATGTTGCCGTCGGCGTTGCCGGCCTTCTCGGCCCCGATGGGCGTGAGGTCCTTGCCCAGGCGCGCGGCATCCTGCTCGGACACTGCGGCCATCACCTGGCTGGCCAGCAGGCCCAGGGCCAGGCAACTGCTGCGGATCAACGCTTTGCGATTCATGCTGTGCTCCAGAAACAGGGGGCGTCAGAAGCTGACGCCGAGGCTGACGGCGAGGAAATCGCGGTCGGTATTGGTGTTGAAGTCGCCGCCGAAGTAGTCGGTGTAACTGACGCTCAGGTTGTAGCGGGTCAGGTACTCGGCATCGAGGCCGACGCTGACCGACTTGTCGCCTTCGTTGAAGGTCGGGCCGAAGCCCTCGACGTCATGGGCGAAGGACAGGTTCGGGCGCAGCACCACGCCACCGATCAGGTCGGCATATTCCAGACCGGCGCGCAGGCGGTAGCCCCAGGAGTTGGCGGTGTAGAAGCCCTTGCTGGTGCATTGGTCGGGGTTGACCGGGTTGGCCGTGCGCGTGCACAGGGCATTGCCGGAGATCCCGCCGAGCAGCGGCGCCGTGCCGGCATTGGCCAGTTGGCCATTGCCGTAGACGCTGCTGCGGCCGAAACGCAGGTCGGAACCATCGGTGGGGCCAAGATCGGCGATATGGCTGTAGCCGATCTCGCCGACCAGGGTCAGGCGGTCGGCGCCGATGAAGGTCAACTGGTCAATGGTGCGGGTGAAGGTCACCTGGGCCTGGGTGAACGGCTTGCGCACGTAGCCGTTGATCTGCGAACCATAGGCGGAACTGGCGAAGCCGCTGTCGAAGATCGGCAGGCCGGCGTTGACCAGCGGGCTGGTGGCGGCTGCACCGAGGGTCGCGGCCGCCGATACGTCGCTGGCGTTGAGCGACATCGGCATGTTCGGCCGGTAGCTGATTTCCCCGGCCACCGCCGTGGCGCCCAGCGTGGTACTGAAGCTCAGGCCGTAAAGGCGGATGTCTTCCGGGTATTCCAGGTAATAGCGCGCAGTGCTGGCACCGCCGCGCCCGGCCAGGCCGCCTACCGGATCGACCAGCGCACCGCGCCCGACCGTCCAGGTGCTGGTCGGGGTGCGGCTGTGGTAGTTCATGGCATAGAAGCCGAACTCGGTGTCGTTCAGCTCCGGCACCATCCAGCGCAGGGCCACGCCGAACTGACCACCATCGCGCGCATCCTTGTCGGACAGGCGCGGCACGTAGCCGTAGCCGCCGAGCACGCCCGTACCGTCGATATCGCGATCGAAGTCGCTGCCATTGATCGCCATGTTGATATCGCAACCCTTGGCCGCCACATCGCTGCTGAAGAAAGTGCCGCAGTTGTCGGCAACGCTCTTCTCCCACTTCAACTGATAGAAGGCCTCGATCGACAGGCCATCGGTCAGGCCCTGGTTGAAATACAGCATGCTCACCGGGATCAGCGCTTCCTTGACCTCGGAGCCCGGGCGGCGCAGGGCCGAGACGTCCACCGGGTTGATGCTGTTGATGCCGTTCTGGATGAACGTGCTTTCGCCCCAGCTCACCACCTGGCGGCCGGCCCGGGCCGTGCCGGGCAGGTCGCCGATGCTGTAGTTGTGGTAGACGAAGGCGTCCAGCAACTGCACGCCCGAGGACCTGGCAGCGTTGTCGGTGTGGCTATCGTCGATATCGTACAGCGGGCGGTGTTCGTCCTTGAGCTCGAAGTCGTACCAGTACTTGCCGCGCAGGAACACGCCGCTGTCGCCGTACTTGAGCTCCAGGTCGTGGATGCCCTTGAAGATCTTCGAGAAGGTTTCGCCCTTCTTGAAATTCAGCCGGCCGTCGTCCGAGGTCTGGGTGGAAGCGCTGCCGCCGTTGCGGCTGCCGATGAAGGCGCGGTCTGGATTGGCCATGGCCCAACTGGCGCCGATGGACAGGGTCGAATCGAAACGACCCTCGATTTCCCCAATGTTGAACGTGGCGGCCTGGGCGCTTGCGGCGCCGAGTGCCAGGCTGACGGCCAAGGGCACTGCACGGGGCCGGATGCCGGCGATGGTGTCTGTTGTTCTTTTCATGGTGCTCTGCGCCTTGAACTGCTGTTCATGTGAAAGCCATCCTCCGGACGCCGCACTGCCTGGCGCCGGGCGGGATGCATGGTAAGCAGCGAGTCACACCCGCGACCTCTGAAAAAAAGTGATGCCCATAGCCAAATGCGCGGGTGATCCGGCACCGATAACCGCAGGCTATGGGGATGCAGAGGATTCAGTACGGAGCAGCGCAGGGCCTGGCCTAGAGTCGGCAGGTTCGTTCCCCATCGAGATTTCTCCATGAAGATTGCCCTGACCGGCGACAGCATCCTGCAGCGCCGCCTGCACAGCCATGCCGACCAGACCCTGAGCCCGCTGTTCGACCTGATCCGCGCGGCCGACGTCAGCTTCACCAACCTGGAAGTGCTGCCCAACGACTTCGCCGGCGACCCGGCGCTGGAAAGCGGCGGTTCGCATTTCGGTGCGCCGGCCTGGGTCCTGGACGAGTTGGTCGAGGGCGGCTTCGACCTGTTTTCCACCGCCAACAACCACAGCCTCGACTACGGCATCAGCGGGCTGCACGCGGCCCACGAGCAGTTGCACAAGCGCGAGTTGCTGTTCGCCGGGACCGGGCGCAACCTCGAAGAGGCGCGACGCCCGGTGTACTGCACCAGGCCAGCCGGCACCGTGGCCTTGCTGGCGTGCAGTTCCACCTACGGCAAGGGGCAGGAAGCCAGCGACCAGAGCCGCGACATGCCCGGGCGACCTGGCCTCAATCCGCTGGGCTACGACACCCTGCACGAAGTGAGCAACGAGCAGATGGAGCAGGTGCGCCGGCTGGTCGCCGACCTGGGCCTGGACAAGCTCTACCAGGGCGCGGTGGACCTGGGTTTTGCCCATCCCCTGCCGGATCCGTCGCTGCAGGTCTTCGGCCCGTTCACCCCGCTGCTGTTCCGCGAAGGCGCACGCACCCGCCTGCGTACCCTAGCGCGGAAAAAGGATGTGGACGGCATCCTGCGCTGGGTCGAGGAAGCGCGGCTGACCTCGGATATCGTCATGGTCAGCCTGCACGCCCATGAGCTGGGCTACAACGAACAAGGCGAATGGGACCTGGAAACCCCGGCGGAATTCATCCAGCCGGTGGCGCGCCGGCTGATCGATGCCGGCGTGGACATCGTGGTCGGGCACGGCCCGCATCTGCTGCGGGGCATGGAGCTGTACCAGGGCAAGCCGATCTTCTACAGCCTGGGCAATTTCATCGGCCAGAACGAGCTGGTGGAACGCCTGCCGGTGGACAGCTACGACCAGTTCCGGGTCGACCGCCAGCAGACGCCGTCGAAAGTTTTCCTGCAGCGCACGCGGAATGACAGCCGGAGTTTTCCGTCGGATGCGCGGTTCTGGGAGACGGTGGTACCAGTGTGTACCTTCGACGGGCGGACGCTGACCGGGATCGAGTTGCATCCGGTGAGCCTGGGGCTCGGCGAGGCGATCCACCGCCGGGGGCGGCCGCGGCTGGCGCAGGGGGAGCAGGCGCGGGGGATCCTGGAGCGGTTTGCGGCGCTGTCCCGTGGCTATGAAACCCGATTGGAGATTCAGGGAGACATAGCCCGCGTACTGCTGTGAAAGATGTTCTGGATTCATCGGCCCTATCGCTGGCAAGCCAGCTCCCACAGGGTCTGTGGGAGCTGGCTTGCCAGCGATAGGGCCAGCAGCAACAACAAAAAAGAAAGGGCCTGAACCGGCCCTTTCTTCACATCAGCTATACACCCGCCCCAACAACTGCCGGTGACTCTCGAACTGATCCAGCACATCCCGGGTGATCTGGTCCGGGGTGAAGCCCATCAGGTCGTATTCCTGGCTGCCGTTGTGCAGGTAGACCTCGGCGCGATAGAAGCGCTGGCGCACTTCGCTTTCACCTTCCACCGGCGCCTCGCTCGGCGCGGCCAGGTAGCCGTCCAGGCTGACTTCATAGACGAACGGATTGCCTTCTTCCATCTCGATGCGCAGGCCCATGGCCGAGCGCGATTGACCGAGGCGGGTCTGCACGTCCAGGCCCATGGCCTTGAGCTGCTCGGCGGCTTCCCTGAGCGCCGGGCTGACCTGCTTGTCCATGAAGCGCTGGACGATCGACTGGGTCGGTTGCAGGTCCAGCTGGCTCAGGCGCTCGCTGAAACCACGCCGGCCGCGGGCGGCCAGCTCGGCCTGCTCCTGCTCGATCTGGCTGTCCTGCTTCATCGCCTTGTACAGGCCGACCATGAACACCACCAGCACCACCGAGAACGGCAGACCGGCCAGCACCACCATGGTCTGCATGGCTTCGAAGTTGCCGGCAAAGAGCAGACCGACGGTGACCACCGTGATGATCACGGACCAAAGGATGCGCAGCCAGTGCGGCGCGTCTTCATCGACGCTGCCGCCCTTGCACGAGAGGTTGGCCATCATCACCGCGCCGGAGTCGGCCGGGGTAAGGAACAGCACGAAGCCGACGAAGACCGCCACGCCCACGACGATCTTCGCCGCCGGGAAGTGCTCCAGCAGTTGGTAGATCGACATCGACGGCTGTTCCAGTGCCGTGCGGCCGAGCTCCACGGCCCCCTGGTTGATCACCAGGTCCAGCGCGGTGTTGCCGAAGATCGACAGCCAGGCCAGGGTGAAGCCCAGCGGAATCAGGAGCACGCCGGCGACCAGCTCGCTGACGGTGCGGCCGCGGGAAATCCGCGCAATGAACATGCCGACGAACGGGCCCCAGGAAATCCACCAGGCCCAATAGAACACGGTCCACAGGCCCAGCCAGCGCTCGGACTTGGCGCCGTCGCCTTCGTAGACATAGAGGTCGAAGGTCTTGAGGACCACGCCATTGAGGTAGTCACCGATGTTCTGCACGAAGCCGTTGAGCAGGTGCAGGGTCGGGCCGTTGAGCAGAACGAACAGCAGCAGGCCGCTGAACAGGATGATGTTCAGGTTGGACAGGCGGCGAATGCCGTTTTCCACCCCGGATACCGCGGCGATGGTGGCAACGGTGCTCATCACCAGGATCACGATCAGCAGGTTGGTGTTGTTGTGCTCCATGCCGAACAGGTATTCCAGCCCGGAAGACACCTGCATCGAACCGATGCCGAGGTTGGTCACCAGGCCCAGCAGGGTCACGAACATGCCGAAGATGTCCACCGTGTGGCCGGCGGCACCCTTGACCCAGCGCTCGCCCAGCAGCGGGTAAAGCGCCGAGCGCAGGGCCAGCGGCTGGTTGTGGCGGTAGGCGAAGTAAGCTACGGCCAGGCCGACCAGGGCATAGATCGCCCAGCCATGCAGGCCCCAGTGCAGGAAGGTCAGCTGCAGGCCTTCGCGGGCCGATTGCAGGCTGGCCGGCGCGCCTTCGGGCGGATTGAAGTAATGGTCCAGCGGTTCGGAGGCGCCGAAGTACAGCAGCGAGATACCGATGCCCGAGGAAAACAGCATGCCGGCCCAGGCGCCATAGCTGAAGTCCGGCTTGTCGTCCTTGCCGCCGAGCTTGAGCTTGCCGTAGCGGGAAAAGGCGATGGCGATGACGAACAGCAGGTAACCACCGATCACCAGCATGTAGTACCAGCCAAAGCTGCGCGACAACCAGGCCTGGGCCTGGCCGAGCACACGGCCGGCGGTTTCAGGGGCAGCGATAAGCAAGGCGGTCAAGCAAAGGATCAGCAGCGTCGAGGTGAAAAACACCACGCTGTTGACCCGGACCCTCTCGGCGGGGGTCTTGATCAGGGAGGCAGAACTCATTGCACGGATGCTCCAAGGCGGTGCGTAGGAAAAAGGGACAACGACCCGTCACCCGGGCAATTGGTGCAATAGCCCCATCGCCGCAGGTGTTATAAAAGCACCTTGAAAAACCGTGATCCCAATACGAATGCGCTGGAAACCCGCTGCAAAACCCCGGCTCGAGGGTTGTGCCTCCTGGCTTGCTCGGCCTGGGGCACAGCGGTCCAACGGTGCGTCTGTGCGCGTGAAACACCTTGTTTTGCGGGGGTACACGTCTTTTCGGGGGTGCCAATTCGCGACTTCTGACCGGCCCTAAACCCTGTCAATGTTACGAATTGTCGCAGAGCTTATTCTTTGTTGATTGAACGTTCAATCAAAACAAAATAGACTGGCCTTCGCCGAGTCAGCCGCCTGTCGTCTGCTCGCAGGCCTGAGGAGATTTGCCAGATGCCCAAGGTCGGTATGCAACCCATTCGCCGCCAGCAGTTGATCGATGCCACGTTGACGGCTATCGACCAGGCCGGCATGGGTGATGCCAGCATTGCGCTGATCGCCCGTTTGGCCGGTGTGTCGAATGGCATCATCAGTCACTACTTTCGGGACAAGAACGGCCTGATCGCAGCGACCATGCAGCACTTGATGACGGTATTGAGCGAGGGCGTCGCCGCCCGTCGCCAGGCACTTACGGACAACAGCCCGCGCGCCCACCTGCAGGTGATCATCGAAGGCAACTTCGACGCCAGCCAGGTCAACGGCCCGGCAATGAAAACCTGGCTGGCCTTCTGGGCCACCAGCATGCACCAGCCGTCCTTGCACAGGTTGCAGCGGATCAACGATCACCGCCTGTATTCCAACCTGTGCTGCCAGTTCCGCCGGGTTCTGCCGCTGCCCGAAGCACGCAGCGCGGCCCGCGGCCTGGCAGCCTTGATCGACGGTTTGTGGCTGCGCGGGGCGCTGTCGGGAGACAGCTTCGATACCCACCAGGCGCAGCAGATCGCTTACGAATACATGGATCTACAACTGGCGAAACAGACGAGCCCGGACACCCAGAACCAGGCCTCTGAAACCCCGCGCACAGCGCCCCGCACGAAATCGGGAGCTATCGCCGGCTAGCCAAATCACATTGCACTTGCGAGGACACTATGGCCCGTTTCGAAACGCAAAAACTCTACATTGACGGTGGTTATGTCGACGCTGGCAGCGATGCCACCTTCGAAGCCATCAACCCGGCCAACGGCGAAGTCCTCGCCCACGTGCAACGCGCCACCCAGGCCGACGTCGAGCGCGCCGTGGAAAGCGCCGAGCGCGGCCAGAAAGTCTGGGCCGCGATGACCGCCATGCAGCGTTCGCGCATCCTGCGTCGCGCCGTCGACATCCTGCGCGAGCGCAACGACGAACTGGCCGCCCTGGAAACCCTGGACACCGGCAAGTCCTACTCGGAAACCCGCTACGTCGACATCGTCACCGGCGCCGATGTGCTGGAGTACTACGCTGGCCTGATCCCGGCCATCGAAGGCGAGCAGATCCCGCTGCGCGACTCCTCGTTCGTCTACACCCGCCGCGAGCCGCTGGGCGTCACCGTCGGTATCGGCGCGTGGAACTACCCGATCCAGATCGCCCTGTGGAAATCCGCCCCGGCCCTGGCCGCCGGCAACGCGATGATCTTCAAGCCGAGCGAAGTCACCTCGCTGACCACCCTGAAACTGGCCGAGATCTACACCGAAGCCGGCCTGCCGGACGGCGTATTCAACGTCCTGACCGGCAGCGGCCGCGAAGTCGGCACCTGGCTGACCGAGCACCCGCGCATCGAGAAGGTTTCCTTCACCGGCGGCACCACCACCGGCAAGAAAGTCATGGCCAGCGCCTCCAGCTCGTCACTGAAGGAAGTGACCATGGAACTGGGCGGCAAGTCGCCGCTGATCATCTGCGACGACGCCGACCTCGATCGCGCCGCCGACATCGCGATGATGGCCAACTTCTACAGCTCCGGTCAGGTCTGCACCAACGGCACCCGCGTATTCGTTCCAGCATCGATGAAGGCCGCTTTCGAAGCGAAGATCGTCGAACGCGTCGCGCGCATCCGCGTTGGCAACCCGGAAGACGAAAACACCAACTTCGGCCCGCTGGTCAGCTTCCCGCACATGGAAAGCGTCCTGTCGTACATCGCCAAGGGCAAGGAAGAAGGTGCCCGCGTCCTGTGCGGCGGCGAGCGCCTGACCGAGGGTGAATTCGCCAAGGGCGCCTTCGTTGCGCCGACCGTATTCACCGACTGCCGCGACGACATGACCATCGTCAAGGAAGAGATCTTCGGCCCGGTGATGAGCATCCTCAGCTACGAAACCGAAGAAGAAGTCATCCGCCGCGCCAACGACACCGAATACGGCCTGGCCGCCGGCGTCTGCACCAACGACATCAGCCGCGCGCACCGCATCATCCACCAGCTGGAAGCCGGTATCTGCTGGATCAACGCCTGGGGCGAATCGCCGGCGGAAATGCCGGTCGGTGGCTACAAGCAATCCGGTGTCGGTCGTGAAAACGGTGTCAGCTCGCTGGCCCAGTACACCCGCATCAAGTCGGTCCAGGTCGAGCTGGGCAACTACAACTCGGTCTTCTAAGCCGAGCTTCGTAGCCGCGCCCGGTCCCTGCCGACCGGGCGCCTCCCCGCTTTCCCACCCGCTTGCTCAAGAGGGAACAGAACATGTCCGCCCATATTTTCGACTACATCATCGTCGGTGCCGGCTCGGCCGGTAACACCCTGGCCGCGCGCCTGACCGAAGACCCGGGCGTTACCGTCCTGCTGCTGGAAGCCGGCGGCCCGGACTACCGCGCCGACTTCCGTACGCAGATGCCCGCCGCCCTGGCCTTCCCGCTGCAGGGCCGCCGCTACAACTGGGCCTACGAGACCGATCCGGAGCCGCACATGAACGGCCGCCGCATGGAATGCGGTCGCGGCAAGGGCCTCGGTGGCTCCTCGCTGATCAACGGCATGTGCTACATCCGTGGCAATGCCATGGACTTCGATGGCTGGGCAAAACTGCCAGGCCTGGAAGACTGGACCTATCTCGACTGCCTGCCCTACTTCCGCAAGGCGGAAACCCGTGACATCGGCCCCAACGACTACCACGGCGGCGACGGTCCGGTCAGCGTGGCAACGCCTAAAGCCGGCAACAACCCGCTGTTCCACGCCATGGTCGAAGCCGGCGTGCAGGCTGGCTATCCGCGTACCGAAGACCTCAACGGCTATCAACAGGAAGGCTTCGGTCCGATGGACCGCAGCGTCACCAAGAACGGCCGCCGTTCCAGCACTGCCCGCGGCTACCTGGATCCTGCCAAGAAGCGCCCGACCCTGACCATCGTCACCCACGCCCTGACCGACCGCGTGCTGTTCGAAGGCAAGCGCGCCGTGGGCGTGACCTACCTGGTCGGCTCCAGCGAAGAACGCGTGGAAGCCCGCGCGCGCAAGGAAGTCATCGTCTGCAGCGGCGCCATCGCGTCGCCGCAACTGCTGCAACGTTCCGGTGTCGGCCCGCGCGAACTGCTGGAGAGCCTGGACATCCCGGTAGTGCACGAACTGCCGGGCGTCGGCGAAAACCTCCAGGACCACCTGGAGCTGTATCTGCAATACGCCTGCACCCAGCCGGTGTCGCTGTACCCGTCGCTGCTGTGGTGGAACCAGCCGGCCATCGGTGCCGAATGGCTGTTCAACGGCACCGGTATCGGCGCCAGCAACCAGTTCGAGGCTGGCGGTTTCATCCGTACCCGTCCGGAATTCGAATGGCCGAACATCCAGTACCACTTCCTGCCGGTCGCGATTAACTACAACGGCTCCAATGGCGTGAAGGAGCATGGCTTCCAGGCGCACATGGGCTCGATGCGTTCGCCGAGCCGCGGCCGCATCAAGCTGAAATCCCGCGACCCGCGCCAGCACCCGAGCATCCTGTTCAACTACATGGCTACCGAGCAGGACTGGCAGGAGTTCCGCGACGGCATCCGCCTGACCCGTGAAATCATGGCCCAGCCGGCGCTGGACGCCTACCGCGGCCGCGAGATCAGCCCGGGCGAGCACGTGCAGACGGACGAAGAGCTGGACAAGTTCATCCGCGAGCACGCCGAAACCGCGTTCCACCCGTCCTGCTCGTGCAAGATGGGCGAGGACGACATGGCGGTGGTCGATGGCCAGGGCCGGGTGCACGGGATGGAAGGCCTGCGGGTGGTCGATGCGTCGATCATGCCGATCATCATCACCGGCAACCTCAACGCGACCACGATCATGATCGCCGAGAAAATCGCCGACAAGATCCGCAATCGCCAGCCGCTGCCGCGCAGTACCGCCAAGTACTATGTGGCGAACGGCGCGCCGGTCAAAGGCAAGGCCTTGCGCGAAGTGTGATGGTGGCTGCACTGGCCTCATCGCTGGCAAGCCAGCTCCCACAGGGTCCGCGATACCTGTGGGAGCTGGCTTGCCAGCGATAGGGCCAGCACAGGCAACACATAGAAAGGCACCTGACCCAGGTGCCTTTTGTACATCTGCGGAAACGCTTTACAGCCCGCCAATTCATCAGGTTAGAATCGGTTGGCACGCGACCTGCTTATCAAGCCAGGTCCTCTTTTTCCCGCGATGTCCCCCGGAGTACTGCCTTTGGATGCGAGCACCATCAACAGCCTGTTCCTTATCGGCGCATTGCTGGTGGGTGCAAGTATTCTGGTCAGCTCCCTGTCCTCACGCCTGGGCATCCCGATCCTCGTCATCATCCTTGCGGTCGGCATGGTCGCCGGCGTCGATGGCGGCGGCATCATCTTCAACAACTATCCGGTCGCCTACCTGGTCGGCAACCTCGCCCTCGCCGTGATCCTGCTCGACGGCGGCCTGCGCACGCGGGTCGCGAGTTTCCGCGTGGCGCTGTGGCCGGCGCTGTCGCTGGCGACGGTGGGCGTGCTCATAACCACGGGCCTGACCGGCATGGCCGCCGCCTGGCTGTTCGACCTGAACCTGATGCAGGGCCTGCTGATCGGCGCCATCGTCGGTTCCACCGACGCCGCCGCAGTGTTCTCTCTGCTCGGCGGCAAGGGCCTGAACGAGCGGGTCACCGCCAGCCTGGAAATCGAATCCGGCAGCAACGACCCGATGGCGGTGTTCCTCACCGTGACCCTGATCGACATGATCGCCAGCGGCCAGACCGGCCTGCACTGGAGCCTGCTGTGGCACCTGGTGCGCGAGTTCGGCATCGGCGGCGTGCTCGGCCTAGGCGGCGGCTGGCTGATGCTGCAACTGGTCAACCGCATGAACCTGGCCGGGGGGCTCTATCCAATCCTGGTGATCGCCGGTGGCCTGGTGGTCTTCGCCCTGACCAACGCCCTGCACGGCAGCGGCTTCCTCGCCGTGTACCTGTTCGGCCTGGTGTTGGGCAACCGCCCGATCCGCAGCCGCCACGGCATCCTGCACATGCTCGACGGCATGGCCTGGCTGGCGCAGATCGGCATGTTCCTGGTCCTCGGCCTGCTGGTCACCCCGCACGACCTGCTACCGATCGCCCTGCCGGCCCTGGCCCTGGCGCTGTGGATGATCCTGATCGCCCGGCCGCTGTCGGTGGTCGCCGGCCTGCTGCCGTTCAAGGCCTTTCATGGCCGGGAAAAGGCGTTTATTTCCTGGGTCGGCCTGCGCGGGGCGGTACCGATCATTCTCGCCGTGTTCCCGCTGATGGCCGGCCTGCCCCAGGCCCAGCTGTACTTCAATTTGGCGTTCTTCATCGTGCTGGTCTCGCTGCTGGTGCAGGGCACCAGCCTGCCGTGGGTCGCGCGCCTGCTTAAAGTGACCGTGCCACCGGATCCGGCGCCGATCTCCCGTTCCGCCCTGGAAGTCCACGTCACCAGCGAGTGGGAGCTGTTCGTCTACCGCCTCGGCGCGGAGAAGTGGTGCATCGGTGCCGCCCTGCGCGAGCTGAAGATGCCGGAAGGCACCCGGATCGCCGCGCTGTTCCGCGGCCAGCAACTGCTCCATCCGTCGGGTAGTACGGTGCTGGAAGTCGGCGACCTGCTCTGCGTGATCGGCCACGAACACGACCTGCCGGCCCTCGGCAAGCTGTTCAGCCAGGCGCCGCAACGCGGCCTGGACCTGCGTTTCTTCGGCGACTTCGTGCTCGAAGGCGACGCAGAACTGGGGGCCGTGGCCGCATTGTACGGCCTGCAGCTCGACGGCCAGGACCCGCATATGCCGCTGGCACGCTTCATCCAGCAGAAGGTTGGCGGTGCGCCGGTGATCGGTGACCAGATCGAGTGGAACAACACCACCTGGACCGTCGCCCTCATGGACGGGAACAAGATCCAGAAAGTGGGGATCAAATTCCCCGAAGGAAGCCGCCCCGGCCCGGGTCTGTTCCTCTAAACTCCAATTTCCAGTCCGGCTGTACGAATTTTCTGCCTATGTCACTGCGCACTGTTATTGGCGCGGCCCTTCTCGGGCTGTGCCTGTCGTTCACCTCCGCCTTTGCCGCGGAGCCACCCAGCACCGAGAGCGTCCAGCAAAGCCTGGACAAGATCGCCGACCGCAAGCTGCCGGAAGCCGATCAGAAAGCGCTGCAACAGGTGCTGGAGCAGACCCTCGCCTTCCTCGCCAGCCGCGACGACTACAGCAAGCGCCTGGCCGCGCTCAAGCAACAGCTCGCCGATGCGCCCAGGCTGACCACCGAAAGCCAGCGCGAGCTGGCCCGCCTGTCGGCCACCAAGCCGGTGCCGGTAGCCCAGCGCTATGCCAACCAGACGGTGCCGCAACTTGAGCAACTGCTCTCCGAGCGCACCACCGAGCAGGGCGAGCTGCAGAAATCCCTGTCCGAAGCCAATAGCCTGATCATCAACTCCCAGACCCGGCCCGAGCGCGCCCAGTCCGAGATCAGCCTCAACCAGACCCGCAGCCAGCAGATCAACAGCACCCTCAAGCAGGGCAAGGACGGCGGCAAGAACCTGTCCGCCGACCAGCGCAACCAGCTCAACGCCGAACTGGCCTCGCTCAACGCCCTGACCCTGCTGCGCCGCCAGGAACTGGCCGGCAACAGCCTGCTGCAAGACCTCGGCAACGCCCAGCATGACCTGCTGATGGAGCGCGCCGCGCGCCTGGAGCAGGAAATCCAGGACCTGCAGACCCTCATCAATGAAAAGCGCCTGGCCCAGTCGCAGAAGACGGTCACCGAACAGTCCCTCGAAGCGCAAAAGGCCGGCGGCAGCACCCTGCTCGCCACGGAAAGCGCGACCAACCTCAAGCTTTCCGACTACCTGCTGCGCAGCACCGACCGCCTCAACGAAGTCACCCAGCAGAACCTCAAGGCCAAGCAGCAACTGGACAGCCTGACCCAGGCCGACCAGGCACTGGACGAGCAGATCAACGTGCTCAAGGGCAGCCTGCTGCTGTCGAAGATCCTCTACAAGCAGAAACAGGCGCTGCCGCACCTCAAGCTCGACCGCGACCTGGCCGACCAGATCGCCGACATCCGCCTGTACCAGTTCGAGGTCAACCAGCAGCGCGAGCAGATCAGCAGCCCGAGCCAGTACGTCGACAAGCTTCTGGAAAACCAGACCGCCGACCAGGTCACCCCGGAATTGCGCAAGGCTTTGCTGGAAGTGGCGATCACCCGGGTCGACCTGCTGGAGCGCCTGAACCGCGAGCTGAGCGCGGTGCTCAACGAATCCATCACCCTGCAACTGAACCAGAAGCAGTTGGTCAGCACTGCCTTGAACCTGCGCGCCACCCTCGACGAACAGATGTTCTGGATCCCCAGCAACAAACCGCTGGACGTCGAATGGCTGCGTACCCTGCCCGAGCGCTTCCAGAAGCAGGTCACCAGCCTGCCCTGGGGCTCGGGCATCGCCGAACTGGCCGACGGCCTGCTGGAGCGGCCGTTGCTGTTCCTGCCGCTGCTGCTGATGATCGGTGGCCTGCTGTGGCGCCGTAACTACCTCTACGAACAACTGCGCAAGGTCCATGGCGATGTCGGCCACTTCAAGCGCGACAGCCAGTGGCACACGCCCCAGGCGATCCTGATCAACATCCTCCTGGCCCTGCCGCTGGCCCTGCTCCTGGCCCTGTGCAGCTACGCCCTGCAGATCGATGCGCGGGGCCAGAACGCCAATCTCGGCGCTGCCCTGTGGGAAATCGCCCAGGCCTGGCTGGTGTTCTACACCGCGTACCGGGTCCTGGCCCCGGGCGGGGTGGCCGAGCTGCATTTCCGTTGGCAGAAGCCCCAGGTCGAATTCCTCCGGCGCTGGATTCGTCGCCTGGGCGCGGTGGTGCTGGCACTGGTCGGCGTGGTCGCGGTGGCCGAACACCAGCCATCGGCCCTGGCCGACGACGTGCTCGGCATCGGCGTGGTGCTGACCTGCTACGCCCTGATGGCCTGGCTGCTCAGCCGCCTGCTGCTGAGCAGCCCGACCCATCGCAACACCTCGCTGTTCCGCAAGGCCGTGGGCGTGGCCTTCACCGCCCTGCCCATCGCCCTGTTCGTCGCCGTGTGCTTCGGCTACTACTACACCGCGCTGAAACTCACCGATCGGCTGATCGACACCCTCTATTTGCTGATGTTCTGGCTGGTGATCGAGGCCACCTTCGTTCGCGGCCTGTCCGTGGCGGCGCGGCGCCTGGCCTACCAGCGCGCCCTGGCCAAGCGCCAGGCGGCCAAGGAAGGGCTGGACGGCGAAGTGCCGGTGGAAGAGCCGACCCTGGACATCGAGCAGGTCAACCAGCAGTCCCTGCGCCTGATCCGCCTGGCCTTGCTCGGTGGCTTCCTGGTCGCCCTGTACTGGGTCTGGTCCGACCTGATCAGCGTGTTCTCCTACCTCAACAACTTCACCCTGTACGAATACACGAGCGGCACCGGTGCCACCGCGAGCATGGTGCCGATCAGCCTCGGCGACCTGCTCGGCGCCCTGGTCATCGTCGGCATCACCCTGGCCCTGGCGCGCAACCTGCCGGGCCTGCTGGAAGTGCTGGTGCTGTCGAAACTGGACCTGGCCCAGGGCAGCGCCTACGCCACCACCACCTTGCTCTCCTATGTAATCGTCGGCGTGGGCTTCGTCTCCACGCTGTCGACGCTCGGGGTCAGTTGGGACAAGTTGCAATGGCTGGTGGCGGCGCTGTCGGTAGGCCTGGGCTTCGGCATGCAGGAAATCTTCGCCAACTTCATCTCCGGGATCATGATCCTGTTCGAGCGCCCGGTACGGATCGGCGACACCATCACCATCGGCAACCTGTCCGGCACGGTGAGCAAGATCCGCATCCGCGCCACCACCATCACCGACTTCGACCGCAAGGACATCATCGTCCCGAACAAGACCTTCATCACCGGCCAGTTGATCAACTGGTCGCTGACCGACACGGTCACCCGGGTAACGCTCAAGCTCGGCATCGACTACGGCTCGGACCTCGACCTGGTACGCGACCTGCTGCTCAAGGGCGCCCGGGAAAACCCGCGGGTGCTCAAGGACCCGGAGCCGATCGTGTACTTCCTGAATTTCGGCGAAAGCTCGCTGGACCACGAACTGCGCATGCACGTGCGCGACCTTGGCGACCGCAACCCGACGCTGGACGAACTGAACCGCTATATCAACCGCGAGTTCAAAGCCCACAACATCAAGATTTCCGTGCGCCAGGTGGAGGTGTTCCTGATGGACACCTCGGGCAACAAGAAGCAGCTGATCCCGATGGAGCAGCCGGTCGAGCAGCCAAAACCCGACGATACGTCCAAGCCGTAAAGGAGTCGCCTCGTGAAAGGCCTCGACGAACTGACCTTCGACAACCGCTTCGCCCGCCTGGGCGATGCGTTTTCCACCCAGGTGCTGCCGGAGCCGATCGACGATCCGCGGCTGGTGGTGGTCAGCGAGGCGGCCATGGCCCTGCTCGACCTCGAGCCCACCGAAGCGCACTCGCCGGTATTCGCCGAGCTGTTTGGCGGGCACAAGCTCTGGTCCGAGGCCGATCCCCGGGCCATGGTGTACTCCGGGCATCAGTTCGGCTCGTACAACCCACGGCTGGGCGACGGCCGCGGCCTGTTGCTGGGCGAAGTGTGCAATGACGCCGGCCAGCACTGGGACCTGCACCTCAAGGGCGCGGGCCAGACGCCCTACTCGCGCATGGGTGATGGCCGCGCGGTGTTGCGCTCGTCGATCCGTGAATTCCTCGCCTCCGAAGCCCTGCACGCCCTGGGCATCCCCAGCAGCCGCGCGCTGTGCGTGATCGGCTCGAACACGCCGGTGTGGCGCGAGACCAAGGAAAGCGCGGCCATGCTCCTGCGCTTGGCACCGAGCCATATCCGTTTCGGCCACTTCGAATACTTCTACTACACCCGCCAGCCGGAACAGCAGCGCCAGCTTGCCGAGCACGTGCTGGACCTGCACTACCCCGAGTGCAAGACGGCGGACGAGCCGTACCTGGCGATGTTCCGCAGCATCGTCGAGCGCAATGCCGAACTGATCGGCAAATGGCAGGCCTATGGGTTCTGCCATGGGGTGATGAACACCGACAACATGTCGATCCTTGGCATCACATTCGACTTCGGGCCGTTTGCCTTCCTCGATGATTTCGACGCCGGGTTCATCTGCAACCACTCCGACGACCAGGGGCGCTACAGCTACAGCAATCAGGTACCCATCGCCCACTGGAACCTCAGCGCCCTGGCCCAGGCGCTGACGCCGTTCATCAGCGTCGAGGCCTTGCAGGAAGCGCTGGGGTTGTTCCTGCCGCTGTATGAAGCCCACTACCTCGACCTGATGCGCCGCCGGCTCGGCCTGACCACGGCGGAAGAAGGCGACAAGGTGCTGATCCAGCGCCTGCTCAGCCTGATGCAGCCGGGCGCGGTGGACTACAGCCTGTTCTTCCGCAAGCTCGGGGATCAGCCGGTGGAACAGGCGCTGGGGGTGGTGCGGAGTGATTTCGTCGATCTGGCGGGCTTCGACAACTGGTCGCAGGACTATCTGGCGCGGGTGCAGCGCGAGCCGGGCAATGCCGACGGGCGGCGGGAGCGAATGCATGCGGTGAACCCGCTGTATGTACTGCGCAACTACCTGGCGCAGCGGGCCATCGAAGCGGCACAGGGTGGCGACTACTCCGAAGTGCGACGCCTGCATGCGGTGCTGGCCCGGCCGTTCGAAGAACAGCCGGGGATGGAAGCCTATGCCGAACGGCCGCCGGAGTGGGGCAAGCACCTGGAGATCAGTTGTTCTTCCTGAGCACGCGGACCCTGTGGGAGCTGGCTTGCCAGCGATGAGGCCAGAAAGAACACCACACAGCCACTGCTGGTGCTCAGTGCGGCTTCAGATCTTTTTTCTGACCTGGCCAATGCAGTGCCCTTCAGGACCCCATCGCTGGCAAGCCAGCTCCCACAAGGTTCAGCGGCGCCGCCGACTGTGAGAGCTGGCTTGCCAGCGATGAGGCCAGAAAGAACACCACACAACCACTGCTGGTGCTCAGTGGGGCTTCAGATCTTTTTTTCTGACCTGGTCAATGCAGCGCCCTTCAGGGCCCCATCGCTGGCAAGCCAGCTCCCACAGGGTTCAGCGGCGCCGCAGACACTGTGGGAGCTGGCTTGCCAGCGATGAGGCCCGCAAGAGCATTGAAAACGCGGGGTCCCACCGCCACATACCCAGCAACACCCGCCCCCGGACCCAATTCCCATGACCAACCCACTGCTGATCCCCTGCCCCCATTGCAACGGCCTCAACCGCATCCCCGCCGACCGCCTGGGCGACACGCCGAAATGCGGGCGTTGCAAGCAACCCGTCCTGCTGGGCAAACCCTTCGAGCTGAAACAGGCCGACTACGCCAGCCAGATCAAGGGCGACCTGCCCCTGCTGATCGATGTCTGGGCCGATTGGTGCGGGCCGTGCAAGTCCTTTGCGCCGGTCTTCGAGCAGGCCGCACGGCAACTGTCCGGACGCTGCCGGCTGGCGAAGCTGGACAGTGAGGCCAACCGCGAATTGGCCGGCCAGTTGAATATCCGCTCGATCCCCAGCCTGATCCTGTTCAACAACGGCCGGGAAGTGGCGCGGCAAAGCGGCGCATTCCCACTCCAGCACCTGCTGGAGTGGCTGCGCACCCAAGGGATCTAGGCGTTTTCTTCCAGCAACGAGTGCAACTCGACGAACTGCTGGGTCAGCTTGTGCCGCGGTTCCAGATGGATCAGCGGCAGGCAGGCCTGGTGTGACTCGCGCATCTTCACCGAGCTGTTGAGGTACACCGGCAGTACCGGCAGCCCCTCTTCCACCAGTTCGTCGAGCATCTGCTGCGGCAGGCTGGCCCGGGGCTGGAACTGGTTGACCACGATGCCCTCGACCTGCAGCTCTTCGTTGTGGTCTTCCTTGAGGTCTTCGATTTCCGAGAGCAGGCCGTACAGCGCCTGGCGCGAGAAGCTGTCGCAATCGAAGGGAATCAACACGCGATCGGCCGCGATCAGCGCCGATACCGCATAGAAATTCAGAGCAGGCGGGGTGTCCAGGTAGATCCGGTCGTAGTCTTCGCTCAATTCATCGAGCAGTTTGCGCAGCTTGTTGATCTTGTGCTTGGCCTCCAGCTTGGGCTGCAGGTCGGCCAGCTCCGCCGTGGCGGTGACCACATGCAGGTTGTCGAACGGCGTCTCGTAGATATCCACCTTGTTCTTCTTGGCGAACGGCCCGGACGACAGGCTCTGCTTAAAGAAGTCGGCGATACCCATGGGGATGTCCTCGCCGGTCAGGCCGGTGAGGTAGTGGGTGGAGTTGCCCTGGGCATCCAGGTCGATCAACAGGGTCCGATAGCCTTCACTGGCACTGACCGCCGCAAGATTGCAAGCGATGCTGGACTTGCCGACGCCGCCTTTCTGATTGAACACCACGCGCCGCATGGAAAGACCTCCGTGTTTCAAAGAATGACCGAGTATGTGTCCGACCTGCAGGATTGACCAGCATTGAACAGCTCAAGATCCGGCAAAGGCGACCGACAACAGGTCCGGGCCGTCTGTCGGGAAAAGGCGGCCCGAGGAAATAAGCGGCGCTATTTGAGGTCTGTTCCAGTCACCTGGTTCCGTAATCAATAGCAATACATTGTTTACGACGGCCCCCTTGCACCGGGATAATGCCCGCCACTCGGCGATTTCGCCCGCAGGCCGTTGCTCCGAGTCCCCCTCGGCATGGAAGTCCCTCAGGGCGAGATACACACCTTGATCACATTCAACATCAGTCAGTGGCGCGCCTGGGCGCCCGGCCTCCAGTCGGCTGCGCATTGGCAGCAATGGAGCCATGGCGAACGCGCGATCGATGCCGGCGAGGCGTCGCCGGACGTCTCGTTCCTGCCCGCCATGCAGCGCCGCCGCCTCAGCCGCCTGGCGCGCATGGCCTTCGCCGTGGGCTGGCCGCTGGCCGAAGGCCTCGCGCCACTGCCCCTGGTGTTCGTCTCACGGCATGGCGAAACCCCGCGCACCCTGGAGATCCTCAGCGACCTCGCGGCCGCCCAGCCCTTGTCGCCAACCCAGTTCAGCCTTTCGGTACACAACGCCGTCATCGGCCTGTGGTCAATCCTGCGTGGTGAAACCGCCGAGATGACGGCCATCGCCGCCGAAGGCGACGGTTTCGAACACGCCGTGGTGGAAGCGGCCGGCCTGCTCCACGATGGCGCCCCGGCGGTGCTGCTGATCGTCGCCGAGGAACACCCGCCTGCTGCCTACAGCCCCTGGATCACCGACGTGCCTTGCGACTATGCCCTCGGCCTGCTGTTGACCCCCGGCGACCAATGGCGCCTGTCCCTGGAGGGCGACAAGGCCGCTCCGGCCAGCGAACCCCATGCCTTGAGCTGGCTGCGCAACCTGCTCGCCAACCGTTCGACCTTTACCCACACCCTGAAGGACCGCACATGGAACTGGCAACGCAAGACCTGAGCCGCTCGCGCCGCGACGCCTGGCTCTGGCGCCTGCTGGCCACCGCCTTGAGCTTCCTGCTGTTCGGCCTCGGCGGCTTGTGCCTGCGCCTGCTGGTCTTTCCCCTGCTGGCCTGCCTGCCCGGCGATCGCCTGCGCCACCGGCAACGGGCAAGGCACACCATCAGCTGGCTGTTCTGGCGCTTCATCCGCTTCATGGCCGCCTGCGGCGTGCTCACCTACGAAGTGCGGGGTGCCGAGCGCCTGGGCCGTCCGGGGCAGATGATCATCGCCAACCATCCGTCGCTGATCGACGTGGTGTTTCTGATCGGTCTGGTCCGCCAGAGCAACTGCGTGGTCAAGCAGAGCCTGTTCGGCAACCCGTTCACCCGCGGCCCGGTGAGTTCGGCGCAGTACATAAGCAACGACGGCAGCATGGACATGCTCGATGCCGCCGTGGCCTCCCTGCAGAGCGGTCAGACCCTGGTGATATTCCCTGAAGGCACCCGCACCGACCCGGGCCAGGCCCCGTCCTTCCACCGCGGCGCAGCGGCCATCGCCCTGCGCGGCGCGCGGGTGATCACCCCGGTGGCCATCACGGTCAACCCGACCACCCTGACCAAGTGCGAGCCCTGGTACCGCATCCCGGACCGCCGCGTGCACTTCACCCTGCGCGTCGGCGCCGACATCGACCCACAGGTCTTCGCCAGCCAGGGCCCGGCCCCGCAGGCCTCGCGCAAACTCAACGACCACTTGCACCAGTACTTCATCAAGGAGCTCGCCGCAGATGAGCAATCCCCAACTCAACCATGACATCAAGGACCTGATCATCGAGGCCCTGGGCCTGGAAGATATCAGCGCGGACGATATCGGCGACGAGCAGACCCTGTTCGGCGAAGGCCTGGGCCTCGACTCGGTGGACGCCCTGGAGCTCGGCCTGGCGATCCAGAAACGCTACGGCATCAAGATCGACGCCGACGCCAAGGACACCCGCTCGCACTTCACCAACGTGGCGACCCTCGCCGCCTTCGTTACCGCCAAACAGGCTGCCTGAGACACGTACCATGCAAACCCGCGAAGACATCTTCAACACCCTGCGCGACGCCCTGGTCGAACTGTTCGAACTGGACGCCGGGCGCGTCACCCTAGACGCCAACCTCTATGAAGACCTGGAAATCGACAGCATCGACGCGGTCGACCTGATCGATCACATCAAGCGCCAGACCGGCAAGAAAATCGCCGCCGACGAATTCAAGGCCGTGCGTACCGTCAACGACGTGGTCGAAGCGGTGTTCCGCCTGGTCAACACCGCGGCATGAAACGCCTGGTCGGGCTCGGGCTGGTCGTGGCCGGCCTGGGGTACCCGTTCGCAGTGCACTTCGGCATGGCGCATTTCGCGCCCTGGCAGTTCGGCCTGCTGCTGGGCAGCCTGTGGCTGGCCCGCGCCCTGACCCAGCCGCACAATCCCGGCGGCCGTTGGATGGCCCTGGTGGCCATCGCCTTCTGCGCGCTGCTGGCGGTGCTGGACGATCCCGCGCTGCTGCGCTGGTACCCGGTGCTGATCAGCGCCTTCATGCTGGCCCTGTTCGGCGCCAGTCTGAAATTCGGCCCACCGGTGGCCGAACGCCTGGCTCGGCTGAGCGACCCGGACCTACCGGAAAAGGCCGTGCGCTACACACGCCAGGTAACCCAGGTGTGGAGCGGCTTTTTCCTGGTCAACGGCCTGGTCGCCGCCGCCCTGACCCTGTGGGCGCCGCTGGCCTGGTGGACCCTTTACAACGGCCTGATCGCCTACTGCGCGATGGGCCTGCTGTTCGCCATCGAATGGCTGGTTAGACAACGCGTGCGAGGACGCTCATGAAATGGATAAACCTTGAGCAGATGCTGTGGCCGACCGAGGGCGCACGCCTGGTCAGCCACGCCCCGGCGCTGGATCATCGGCAACTGGCCGGGCAGGCCCTGCAACTGGCCGCCGGCCTGCAGGCACGCGGGGTAAAGCGCCTGGCGGTCTATCTGGAAGACGCCGCCGAACTGGCCGTGGCCCTGCTCGGCGCCTGGCGTGCCGGCGTCGAGGTACTGTTGCCCGCCGACCTGCAAGCCCAGACCCGCCAGCGCTGGAACGCCGAAGTGGACCTGTGGCTGAGCGAGCAGGACCAACGCCCCGCCGAACTGTTCGCCGCCGCCCTGGCCCCGGCCGACCTGGACCTCGACACCTGCCGCCTGAGTCTGTGCACCTCCGGCTCCAGCGGCGCGCCCAAGCGCATCGACAAGTGCCTGCGCCAGCTCGCCAACGAGGTCAACAACCTTGAAGCGCTGTGGGGCGCCGGGCTGGGCGAGGCCTGCATCATCGGCAGCGTCGCCACCCAGCATATCTACGGCCTGCTGTTCCGCGTGCTGTGGCCGCTGTGCGCCGGACGCAGCTTCGTTCGCCGCCAGTTGCCCTTCCCCGAGGATCTGCAGCGGGCCAGCCGCGAGCACCCGGCGTTCGCCTGGGTCGCCAGCCCGGCGCTGCTCAAGCGCATGGGCGATAACCTCGATTGGCCGGCCCTGAGCACGGTGCGCCAGGTGTTTTCCTCCGGCGGCGAACTGCCCGCCGAGGCCGCCCGCGAGCTGCACCAGCGCCTGGGCCAATGGCCGACGGAAATCCTCGGCAGTTCGGAAACCGGCGGTATCGCCTGGCGCCAGGGCGAAAGCCTGTGGCAGCCCTTCGCCGGCATCCGCCTGAGCCAGAACGACGACGGCGCCCTGTGCATCGCGTCGCCGTACCTGCCTGCGGGGCATATCGAGGAAAGCGCCGACGCGGTCAGCTTCGATGGCCATGGCCGCTTCCGCCTGCTCGGCCGCCTCGACCGCATCGTCAAGCTGGAAGAGAAACGCATCGCCCTGCCGATGCTGGAACAGGCGCTGCTCCAGCACCCTTGGATCGAGGACGCCCGCCTTGGCGTGATCCACGGCAACCGCGCCTCCCTCGGCGCCCTGCTGCAACTCGGTGCCAAGGGCATGCACGCCCTGCGCAACCAGGGCCGCCGGGCGGTGACCGACGCCCTGCGCCAGCACCTCGCCGGCCATTGCGAACCGCTGGCCCTGCCCCGCCGCTGGCGCCTGCTGCGGCAACTGCCCTACACCGCACAGGGCAAGCTGCCGCAAGCGCTGGTCGATAACCTGCTGATGGCGCCGCGCCCGTTTGGGCCGGAGGTGGTCGGCGAACGGCAGGTGGACGGCGAACTGCACCTGGACCTGGTGGTCCCCGCCGACCTCGCCTATTTCAACGGCCACTTTCCCAAAACTCCGGTACTTCCCGGCGTGGTCCAGGTGGACTGGGCCATCGCCCTCGGCCAGCCACTGCTCGACTCGCCACGGCGCTTCGCCGGCATGGAAGTGCTGAAGTTCCAGCAACTGGTGCGCCCCGGTGACCAGGTACTGCTTACCCTGCGTTTCGATGCCGAGCGCAGCAAGCTGTATTTCGCCTACAGCTGCGCCGGCGCGCCCTGCTCCAGCGGGCGGATCGTCCTGGAGGCGGGCCAATGATCAAGCCTTGCGCGGTCATCCCGGTCTACAACCACGAGCTGGCAGTGCCTGCGGTGGTCGCCGACCTGCGCGCTGCCGGCCTGCCCTGCGTGCTGGTGGACGACGCCAGCAGCCCGTCCTGCGCGGCAGTGCTGCGCCAGCTGGCGCAGCAGCCGGACACCTGGCTTGTGCAACTGCCGGCAACCAGGGCAAGGGCGGCGCGGTCATGGCCGGCCTGCGCGAGGCGGCCCGGCTGGGGTTCAGCCACGCCTTGCAGGTGGACGCCGACGGCCAGCACGACCTGGCCGATGTCAGCCGCTTCCTCGAACACGCCCGCGCCCATCCCGAGGCGCTGATCTGCGGTTATCCACAGTACGACGCCAGCGTGCCGAAAGGCCGCCTGTACGCCCGTTACCTGACCCATGTGTGGGTATGGATCAACAGCCTGTCGCTGAAGATTCCCGATTCCATGTGCGGCTTCCGCGTCTACCCGCTGCCGCCGGTGCTGGCCCTGATCGACAGCGTGAACCTCGGCAAGCGCATGGACTTCGACCCCGAGGTGCTGGTGCGCCTGTCGTGGCGCAACCAGCCGATGCGCTGGCTGCCGACCAAGGTGCATTACCCGCAGGACGGCCTCTCGCATTTCCGCCTGTTCCACGACAATGCGCTGATCTCGAAGATGCACACCAAGCTGTTCTTCGGCATGTTGCTGCGCGCCCCGGCGATCCTCTGGCGGCGGCTGACGGCATGAACCAGCAGGAAAAACACTGGGCGGCCCACGAAGAACGCGGCAGCTTCCTGCTGATGAAGCTCACCGCCTTCGGCGTCAGGCTGCTCGGCCGCCGGCTGCTGAGCCCGGTGCTGTACGGCATCGTCCTGTACTTCTTCCTTTTCGGCCGGCGTGCCCGCGAGGCGGCGCGGACCTACCAGCACAACCTCGCCGAGTGGAGCGGCCAGCCAGCGTTGCGCCCCACCACCGCTCGCGTGTTCGGCCAGTTCATGGCCTTCGCCGACGCGCTGCTGGACAAGCTCGATGTGTGGAACGGCAGGCTCGGCCTGGACCGGATCGAGATCAACGACCCCGGCCAACTGCACGGCCAGTTGCGCGCCGAGCGCGGTCAGATGCTGGTGGGCGCGCACCTGGGCAACCTCGAAGTGTGTCGGGCCCTGGCCGAAATGGGCCAGCAGGTGACCATGAACGTGCTGGTCCATACCCGCCACGCCGAGCGCTTCAACCGCCTGCTGGGCGAGGCCGGGGCCACGCACCTGCGCCTGATCCAGGTCAGCGAGCTGGACCCGGCGACCATGCTCCAGCTCAGCCAGCGCCTGGAGCGCGGCGAATGGCTGGCGATCGCCGGCGACCGCGTACCGCTGCATGGCGGGCGCACCGTGACCGTGGACTTTCTCGGTCATCCGGCGAAGTTCCCGCAAGGCCCGTGGCTGCTGGCCGGGCTGCTCAAATGCCCGGTCAACCTGCTGTTCTGCCTGAAACGCCAGGGCCGCTACCAGGTGACCCTCGAACCCTTCGCCGCCGCCGTGGAATGGCGCCGCAGCCAGCGCGACCAGGTGATCGCCGAACATGCCGCGCGCTACGCCGAGCGGCTCGGCCATTACTGCCTGCAAGCCCCGCAGCAATGGTTCAACTTCTACCCCTTCTGGAAGACCGATGACGATGCAACCGCGTGAGTCCGTTATCTTCGGCGAGTCGCCGCTCTCGATCGAAGCCATCCATGCCCTGGCCCACGGCAAGGCCGCAACCCGCCTGCAGGACGATGCCGACTACCGCGCGCGCATCGCCCGGGGTGCGCAGTTCCTCGATACGCTGCTGGACAAGGAAGGGGTGATCTACGGGGTGACCACCGGCTACGGCGACTCCTGCGTGGTCGCGGTGCCGCTGGAGCATGTCGAGGCGCTGCCCAGGCACTTGTTCACCTTCCACGGTTGCGGCCTGGGCCGGGTCTTCGATGCTCCGTCCACCCGCGCCCTGCTGGCGGCGCGCTTGCAGTCGCTGTGCCACGGGGTGTCCGGGGTGCGGGTCGAGTTGCTGGAGCGCCTGCATGCCTTTATCGCCCACGACATCCTGCCGGTGGTTCCGGAGGAAGGCTCGGTGGGCGCCAGCGGTGACCTGACGCCGCTGTCCTACGTGGCCGCGACCCTGTCCGGCGAGCGCGAGGTGCTGTATCGCGGCGAACGCCGCCCGTCTGCCGACGTGCACCGTGAACTGGGTTGGGCGCCGCTGGTGCTGCGGCCGAAGGAAGCCCTGGCATTGATGAACGGCACCGCCGTAATGACCGGCCTGGCCTGCCTGGCCTGGACCCGCGCCGACTATCTGCTCAAGCTCGCCACGCGGATCACCGCGCTCAATGTGGTTGCCCTGCAAGGCAACCCGGAGCACTTCGACGAGCGCCTGTTCGCTGCCAAGCCGCACCCGGGCCAGACCCAGGTTGCCGCCTGGCTGCGCCAGGACCTGGCGATCGACGCGCCGACCGCGCCCCTGCACCGCCTGCAGGACCGCTACTCGCTGCGCTGCGCGCCGCACGTGCTCGGGGTACTGGCCGACAGCCTGGGCTGGCTGCGCGGTTTCATCGAAACCGAGCTGAACAGCGCCAACGACAACCCGATCATCGACGGCGATGCCGAGCGCGTCCTGCACGGCGGGCACTTCTATGGCGGGCACATCGCCTTTGCCATGGACAGCCTGAAGAACCTGGTAGCCAACGTTGCCGACCTGCTCGACCGCCAGCTCGCCCTGCTGGTGGACGTGCGCTACAACCACGGCCTGCCGAGCAACCTGTCCGGGGCCCCGGCCGACCGCGCCATGCTCAATCATGGCTTCAAGGCCGTGCAGATCGGCGCCAGCGCCTGGACCGCCGAGGCCCTGAAAAATACCCTGCCGGCCAGCGTGTTCTCGCGCTCCACCGAATGCCACAACCAGGACAAGGTCAGCATGGGCACCATCGCCGCCCGCGATGCCCTGCGCGTACTGGAGCTTACCGAACAGGTCGCCGCCGCCACCCTGCTGGCCGCCAACCAGGGCGTCTGGCTGCGCGGCCGCGAAGCGGATGCCCGGCCGCTGCCGCCGGCGCTGGACGCCATGCACCGCGCCCTGCTCGACGACTTCGCCCCGGTGATCGAGGACCGCGCCCTGGAAAGCGACCTGCGCCACTGCCTGCAACGCATCGCCCAGCAGCACTGGAGGCTCCATGCGTAATCAGGGTGTTCTCCACGTCGATAGCGAAGTGCTGGTGCCGTTCTTCGATGTCGACAGCATGCTGGTGGTCTGGCACGGGCACTACGTGAAGTACCTGGAAGTGGCGCGCTGCGCCCTGCTCGATCATCTGGGCCATAACTACGTGCAGATGCAGGACTCCGGCTACGCCTGGCCGGTGATCGACCTGCAACTGCGCTACATGCGCGGCGCCACCTTCGGCCAGCGCCTGAAGGTGCGGGCCAGCCTGGTGGAGTGGGAAAACCGCCTGAAGATCAACTACCTGATCAGCGACGCCGTCACCGGCGAGCGCATGACCCGGGCCAGCACGGTGCAGGTGGCCGTGCATATCGCCAGCCGCGAGATGCAGCTGGCCTCGCCGCAGGTGATGCTCGACGCCGTGCAGAAGGTGCTCCCATGAAACGCAACCGCCTGCTGCTGGCCCTCGGCCTGATGCTGTGCTGCGGCCTCGCCCATGCCTTCGGCCTGGAAGACCTGCGCAAGCAGTTGAGCGAGCCGGAGGTGATCAAGGGCCCGTTCATCCAGGAAAAGCACCTGCGCGCCCTGCCCCAGCCGCTGGTCAGCACTGGCCAGTTCGTGCTGGCCCGCGACCACGGCCTGCTGTGGTTGCTGCAAAGCCCGCTGAAACAGGATTACCGCCTCAATGCCTCCGGCATAGCCCGTCGCGATGCCGCCGGCTGGCAGGTCATCCCCACGCGCACGGCCGGCACCGAGCAGAACAAGCTGTTCTTCGCGGTGCTGCAGGGCGACAGCAGCGGCCTGGAGCGCGACTTCGAACTGGCCCTGCACGGCGACGCCAAGGCCTGGCAACTGCGCCTGACCCCGAGTTCGCTGGTGCTCAAGCAGATCTTTACCGGCATCGAGATCCACGGCGGCCAGTTCGTCGACCGTATCGAGCTGCTGGAAACCCAAGGCGACAGCACCGTGCTGCGCATGCCGTCCAGCACCAGCACCACGCTGACCGACGCGGAGCGCCACGACCTTGTCGATTGAGCGCCTGCTGCCGCGTCTGTTCCTGTTCTTGCTGGTCGGGGTCATGGCCCTGGCCGGCTGGCAGTGGACGCGCGGCCCGGCCTTGTCGGCGGACCTGATGACGCTGGTCCCGGGTGCCACCGAAGACCCGCTGGTCAAGCGCGCCGAGCAGCGCATGCAGGAGCCGCTGAACCGGGAAATGCTGGTGCTGGTGGGGCACGCCGAACGTGACAAGGCCATCGCTTTGGCCGAGCAACTGGGCAAGGAATGGCAGGCCAGCGGCCTGTTCGAAAAGGTCCAATGGAGCCTGCAAACCGACCTGCAGGCGGTACGCGAACAACTGCTGCAAGGGCGCCTGGCGATGCTCGCCAAGGCCGACCGCGATAGCCTGGTCGAGACCCCCGACGCCTTTATCCAGCAACGCCTGCAAAGCCTGTTCGATCCCTTCGCCGGTTTCAGCCTGGTGTCCAGCCAGGACGATTGGCTGGGCCTGACCGGGCGCATCCAGAACAGCCAGCCGCGCCCCGCGTCCGTCGAACTGGATACCGCCAGCGGCGTGCTGCTGGCCAAGGCCGACGACAGATACTGGGTGCTGCTGCGCGCCCGCACAGAGGGCAATGCCTTCGACATGAAGCTGCCGCTGCGGGTCGCCGAGCTGCTGCAGCAGTCCCGTGACCAGGCCGCCGCACAGGGCGCGCAACTGCTTGCGGCCAGCGGCCTGCTCTACGCCGCCGACGGCCAGCGCCAGGCGTCCCGGGAAATGACCTGGATCGGCGGCGGCGCGACGCTCGGCATCCTGCTCCTGCTGTTGCTCACCTTCCGCAGGTTCCGCGTGCTGCTGGCCTTCGTCCCGGTGCTGGTGGGCATGCTGTTCGGCGCCACCGCCTGCATCGCCCTGTTCGGCCAGATGCATGTAATGACCCTGGTGCTGGGCTCCAGCCTGATTGGCGTGGCGGTGGACTACCCGCTGCATTTCCTCTCGAAAAGCTGGAGCCTGCGCCCGTGGAACACCTGGCAGGCGGTGCGCAAGACCCTGCCGGGCCTGAGCCTGAGCCTGGCCACCAGTTGCATCGGCTACCTGGCCCTGGGCTTCACACCGTTCCCGGCCCTGACCCAGATCGCCGCGTTCTCCGCTGCCGGGCTGATCGGCGCCTACCTGGGGTCGGTGTGCCTGCTGCCGGCGCTGTTGAAGAATATCGACCTGCAACCGGCGCAATGGCCGCTGCGTATCGCCGAAACCCTGGTGGACCTGCGCCTGCGCTTGCTGCGCCGGGTGCCGACGCCGGTGCTGAGCGTGCTGCTCCTGGCCTTCTGTGCCGGCGGCCTGTGGCACCTGGAAAACCGCAACGATATCCGCCAGTGGGTCGGCAGCTCGCCGGTGCTGCTGGACGAGGCCAAGGCGGTGGCGCGGATCACCGGTTACCAGCCCACCAGCCAGTTCTACCTGGTGCGTGGCACTGACGAAACGCAGTTGCTGGAGCGCCTTGCCAGCCTCGGCCAGCGCCTCGATGCCCAGGTCGCCAGTGGTCAGCTCAAGGGCTACATGGCGCTCAACCAGTTGCTCGCCAGCAGTGCCGAGCAGGCCCGCTTGCGCCAGGCGCTGGAGGCCCTGCCGCAACACTGGCAGCCGCTGCTGGCGAGCGGTGTCCCGGAGGCAACGCTGCAAGCCGAGCTGACCCGCCTGCGCGCCCTGACGGTGCTCGATATAGACCAGGTCCTGGCCGGCCCGCTGGGCGAGGCCTGGCGCTCGCTGTGGCTGGGCAAGGACGCAGCGGGCGTCGCCGCCGTGGTCAGCCTGCAAGGCGCAAGCGATCCGGCTGTGCTGCGTCAACAAAGCGAAGGCCTCGACGGTGTACAACTGGTGGACCGCCTCGGCGAGCTGAACCGGCTGTTCGCCGCGACCCAGGTCAGCGCGGCGGAATTGAAGCTGCTGTCCTGCGTGCTGATCGTGGTGCTGCTGGTGTTGCCCTTCGGTTTCGGCGCCGCCGCGCGCATCGTCGCCCTGCCCCTGCTGGCGGCGCTGTGCAGCCTGGCCAGCCTCGGCTGGCTGGGCCAGCCCCTGACCCTGTTCAGCCTGTTCGGCCTGCTGCTGGTCACGGCCATCAGCGTCGATTACGCGATCCTCATGCACGAACAGATCGGCGGCGCGGCGGTAAGCCTGCTCGGCACCCTGCTGGCGGCGACCACCACCTGGCTGTCGTTCGGCCTGCTGGCCGCTTCGAGCACCCCGGCCGTAAGCAATTTCGGCCTGGCCGTGAGCCTCGGCCTGGCCTTCAGCTTTGCCCTGGCCCCCTGGGCCGCGCCGCGCCACATGGAGAAGTCGGCATGAGTGTCGTGCTGTTCTGGGCCCTGGCCCTGTCGTTGTTCCTGATCGCCGGCGAAATCGGCCGGCGCCTGGGCCTGATCAGCATCGTCAGCCACCTGCTGCTGGCGACCCTCGGCCTGCCGCTGCTGATGCTGTTGTGGGTCGAGCCGCACTGGCAGCTCAGCGGCGCGCAACTGATCGCCCCGGCCTGGCTGAAGGCCTTGTACGGCTTGAGCTTCGCCCTGTTGCTGGGGCATATCCTGTCCGATGTCGTCGAGCTGAAACTCGACCGCCAGAGCCTGAAGATCGCCCTGCCCAGTTTCCTCGTGCCCTTCGCCTGCGGCCTGGGCTGCGGTTTCCTGTTGCTGCCGGAGCAGCCCTGGCTGACCTCCCTGGCGTTGGGCCTGGTGTTCGCCATTACCGCTGTGCCGGTGCTCTACCTGTACCTGCGCAATATCGGCTATCCACCCGCAGCCACCCGGCGCCTGATGCAGGTGGCGATCGGCATCGATGTGCTGTGCTGGCTGCTGTTCGGCCTGGGCAAGGGCAGCCTGGATCCGCTGAGCCTGGCATGGCCGCTGCTGGCCGCCTGCGCACCGCTGCCGCTGTACCTGCTGGGGCTGCGCCGCCCGTGGCTGTTCGGCCTGGCGTTTCTCGCCCTGCTGTTCGTCGCCGAGCACTACAAGCTCAACGCGCTGATCCTGGGCATTGGCTACATGGCCTGCCTGGCCTGGCTCAAGCTGCCGCTGCGCCTGCCATTGCCGGCGGCGTGGATCGAGCGTCTGCAACAGGGCGTGGCGATCCCGCTGATCCTCACCTTCGGCATCGTCCAGATCGATTTCGGCCACCTGCTGCAATCCCTCGACCTGCTGCAACTGGGCGCGCTGGTGCTGCTGCCGATCCTCAGCAAGATGGCCGGCAACTGGCTGGGCCTGCGCTGGGCCAGCCTGTCGTTCCCCGGCGCCAGCCGCTGGCGGGAAAACCTGCTGCTGAACATTCGCGGCCTGAGCGAAATCGTCTTCCTCAATCTGCTGTTGCAACAGCAGCTGATCAGCCCGGCGCTGTATTTCGCCCTGATGCTGATGAGCCTGATCGCCACCCTGATGCCCGCCATCGCCGGGCTGCACCGTCTTCCAGTTATCAACGTTTCAACGGCAAGGAGGCCCCATGCCCGCCAGTGATGTACAACAACGCCAGGTCCTGATCATCGGCGCCGGCCCGTCCGGCGCCATCGCCGCCGCGCTGCTCAAGCGCAAAGGCCACGATGTGCTGATCATCGAGCGCCAACTATTCCCGCGCTTCTCCATCGGCGAGAGCCTGTTGTCGCACTGCATCGATTTCGTCGAGGAAGCCGGCATGCTGCCCGCCCTCGAAGCGGCGGGCTTCCAGTACAAGAACGGCGCGGCCTTCGCCTGGGGCGAGGAATACAGCGCCTTCGACTTCGGCCAAACATTCAGCAAGGGCCGGCCGAGCACCTTCCAGGTCCAGCGCGCGCGCTTCGACAAGCTGCTGGCCGACGAAGCCGCGGCCCAGGGCGTGGAGATCCGCTACGAAGAGGAAATCGTCGCTGCCGACTTCGAGCGCGAACGCCCGCAGGTGCGCGTGCGGCGCGAGGATGGCAGCGAGTACCAGGTAGAGGCGCAGTTCGTCCTCGATGCCAGCGGCTATGGCCGGGTGCTGCCGCGTCTGCTGGACCTGGAGGCCCCGTCGAGCTTCCCGGTACGCCAGGCGGTGTTCACCCATATCGAGGACCGCATCGACCATCCGCACTTCGACCGCAACAAGATCCTCATCACCACCCACCCGGAACATCGGGACATCTGGTTCTGGACCATCCCCTTCAGCGATGGCCGCTGCTCCCTCGGCGTGGTCGCCGCAGCCGATCATTACGCCGACGCGCCGCAGGACCTGGATGCCTGCCTGAAAGGCTTCGTCGCGCAAACCCCGAGCCTGGCGAAGGTGCTGGCCAAGGCGGTGTGGGACACGCCAGCGCGGACCATCGGCGGCTATTCGGCCAATGTAAAAACCCTGCACGGCCCGGGCTTCGCCTTGCTCGGCAACGCGGCGGAATTCCTTGACCCGGTGTTCTCCTCGGGCGTGACCATCGCCATGCGTTCGTCGAGCATGGCCGCCGCCGTGCTCGACCGTCAGCTCAAGGGCGAAGCGGTGGACTGGGAGCACGAGTTCGCCACCCCGCTCAAGCGTGGCGTGGACACCTTCCGCGCCTATGTCGAAGGCTGGTACAACGGCAGCTTCCAGGACGTGATCTATCATCCCGGGTCCTCGCCCGAGATCCGCGCCATGATCGCCTCGATCCTCGCTGGCTATGCCTGGGACGAACGCAACCCCTTCGTCAGCGAACCCAAGCGGCGCCTGCGCATGCTCGCGGAAATCTGCGCGAGGGAAGAAGCATGAGCGAGCAGCGCTTTTTCAGCGAAACCTATGTCGAGGAAACGAAGTTCGGCTTCTGGTTCCTGCGCAGCCATACCTGGCAGCATCATGTACTGCGCGTGGCGATCAACGACCTGCGCCGCCTGTTCGATGGCGAGCCGCCGCACGCGCCGGTGCTGCTCGATGTCGGTTGCGGCCAGGGGCGCTCGTTCAAGCATCTGCACCAGGTATTCCGGCCGGGCAAGCTGCTCGGCACCGATGCCGACCCGCACAGCCTGGAACTGAGCGGTGCCGAGGCGGTGAACCTGGGGCTGAAGGTGGAACTGAAGGGCAGCGACTGCGCCAACCTGCAATTCCCCGACGCCAGCATCGATATGCTGTTCTGCCACCAGACCTTCCACCACCTGGTAGAGCAGGAAAAGGCCCTGGCCGAGTTCTGGCGGGTGCTCAAGCCCGGCGGTTACCTGCTGTTCGCCGAATCCACCGAGGCCTATATCGATACCTGGGTGATCCGCTGGCTGTTCCGCCACCCGATGCATGTGCAGAAGAGCGCGGAAGGCTACCTGCAGATGCTGCGCGAGCAAGGCTTCGAGTTCGGCGAAAAGAATGTCTCGTACCCGTACCTCTGGTGGAGCCGCTCCAGCGACTTCGGCCTGCTCGAACGCTTCGGCCTGCGCAAACCGCCACCGCCGGGCCAGCGCGAGGAAACCCTGGTCAACGTGGTGGCACGCAAGCCCCTGGATGCGGCATGAAAAGGCTGTTGCTGCTGGTCGCCTGCCTGATCCTGGCCGCCTGTGCGGCGCGCCCGCCGCTGCCGCAGCAGTTGCCGCCGCTGAAGCTGCCGATGACCCTGCATGTGCAGCGTGAACAGGCCGATCAGCGCCAGGACTGGTTGCTGGTGATCCAGCGCGAAGACCAGCGCCTGCGCTGGTCGATGATGGATCTGCTGGGCATTCCCCAGGCCCGCCAGTTGCTGGAAAACGGCGAATGGCAGGCCGACGGCCTGCTGCCACCGAACCCGGCGGCCCGCGAGCTGTTCGCCGCGCTGCTGTTCGCCTTGACCCCGGCCGAGCGCCTGGCGGCGCTTTATCCGGCGGCGCAGCAGCAGGATAATCAGCGCTGGCTTGGCGAGCGCTGGCGTGTCAGCTACCGACAGGCCGACGACTTCACCTTGAACATGCAGCAAGGCCTGCGTTATCTAGTCACCCCCCTGCCCGGCGAGAATGCTCCATGACCGCTTACCTCAACGCCCTGGGCCTGGTCTGTGCCCTTGGACGCGATCAGGCCGAAGTCGCCCGCCGCCTGTTTGCCGGTGACTGCTCCGGCATGCGTGAGGCCGACGGCTGGGTGCCGGACAAGCGCGTGGTGGTCGGTGCCGTGACCGGCGAGCTGAGCCCGCTGCCGGGCGAGAGCCGCAACAACCAGTTGCTGCACGAGGCCGCCCTGCAGATCGAAGCCCCGTTGCGCGCCGCCGTCGAGCGCTTCGGCCCACAGCGGGTCGGCGTGGTCCTGGGCACCAGCACCTCGGGCATCGAGGAAGCCAGCCAGGGCATCGCCGAGTACCTGCGCGAGGGCCGGTTCCCGCCCGGGTACGACTATGCCCAGCAGGAACTCAGCGCCCCGGCGGTGTTCCTCGCCAACTGGCTGCAGGTCAGCGGCCCGGCCTACGTGATTTCCACCGCCTGCACCTCTGGCGCCCGCGCCCTGCTCAGCGCCCGCCGCCTGCTCGACCTGGGCCTGTGCGACGCGGTGGTGTGCGGCGGCGTGGACAGCCTGTGCAAGCTGACCCTCAACGGCTTCACCGCCCTCGAAGCGATGAGCGGCGAGCGCTGCAACCCGTTCTCGGTGAACCGCAGCGGGATTAATATCGGCGAGGGCGCGGCGTTGTTCCTGATGACCCGCGAGGCGAATGCCGAGGGCGGCAACATCGCCCTGCTCGGCGCCGGCGCCAGCTCCGACGCCTACCATATTTCCGCGCCGGAGCCCGCAGGCAAGGGCGCCCTGGCGGCCATGCAGAAGGCCTTGGACAGCGCCGGCCTGAAGCCCGCGCAGATCGATTACCTGAACCTCCACGGCACCGCCACCCGGCACAACGACGCCATGGAAAGCCTGGCGGTCAACGGTCTGTTCGGCGCCCGTCTCGCCTGTTCGTCGAGCAAGGCCATGACCGGCCACACCCTCGGCGCCGCCGGTGCCCTGGAAGCGGCGTTCTGCTGGCTGAGCCTGGCCCACGGCCAACTGCCCCCGCACCTGTGGGACGGCCAGCAGGATCCCGAGCTGGCGCCCTTGAACCTGATCGGCCCCGGCCAGCGCCTGCACGCCGGCGGCCCGCACCATCTGATGAGCAATTCGTTCGCCTTCGGTGGCAACAACATCAGCCTGATTCTCGGAGACACCCCATGATTGCCTGGCCATTGGCCGAACTCCTGCCCCATGCCGGCGACATGATCCTGATCGACGGGATCGAGTCGTTCGACGAGGAGCAGATCCACGCCCACCTGACCGTGCGCCCCGGCGGCCTGTTCAACCGCGAGGACGGCAGCCTGCCGGCCTGGGTCGGCATCGAGCTGATGGCCCAGACCGTCGCCGCCTATGCCGGCTGCCGCGCGCGCCAGCAGGGCAAGCCGGTGGAGCTGGGCTTTTTGCTCGGCACGCGCAAGTTCGAATGCGCTGTCGAGCATTTCCCCGTGGGCGCAGAACTGCGCATCCATGCCCTGCGCTCGCTGGAAGACGACAACGGCATGGGCGTGTTCGAGTGCCATCTGTACGGACCGGGGCTGCACGCCACGGCCCGCCTGAATGTTTTCCGTCCGCCGGAGGTCGCGCAGTACCTGGCCGAAGCGGGCGATGAGGAGTCCCGACATGAGTGAGACCATCCTGGTCACCGGTTCCAGCCGCGGTATCGGCCGGGCCATCGCCCTGCGCCTGGCCCGCGCCGGCTTCGACCTGGTGCTGCATTGCCGTAGCGGCCGTACCGAAGCCGAGGCCGTCGCCGATGAAGTGCGTGGCCTGGGCCGGCAGGCCCGGGTCCTGCAGTTCGATGTGGCCGACCGCGCCGCCTGCGCCGCGATCCTCGGCGACGATGTGGAAACCCACGGCGCCTACTACGGCGTGGTGTGCAACGCCGGCCTGACCCGCGACGGCGCCTTCCCGGCCCTGACCGAGGAAGACTGGGACCAGGTGCTGCGCACCAACCTCGACGGTTTCTACAACGTCCTGCACCCGGTGATGATGCCGATGATCCGCCGCCGCGCGCCAGGTCGCATCGTCTGCATCACCTCGGTGTCGGGGCTGATTGGCAACCGCGGCCAGGTCAACTACAGCGCCTCCAAGGCCGGGGTGATCGGCGCCGCCAAGGCCCTCGCCATCGAACTGGGCAAGCGCAGGATCACGGTCAATTGCGTCGCCCCCGGACTGATCGACACCGCCATGCTCGACGAGCACGTACCGGTCGAGGAGCTGCTGAAGATGATCCCGGCCCAGCGCATGGGCACGCCGGAAGAGGTCGCCGGTGCGGTGAACTTCCTGATGTCCGCCGAGGCTTCGTACATCACCCGCCAGGTCCTGGCCGTCAACGGAGGCCTGTGCTGATGAAACGCGTGGTCGTCACCGGCATGGCCGGCATCACCTCCCTGGGCAGCGACTGGGCCACGATCTCGGCCAATTTCGCCGCCAACCGCAGCGGTATCCGGCGGATGGACGAGTGGAACCGTTTCGAAGAGCTCAATACCCGCCTGGCCGGCCCGGTGGATGATTTCGCCGTGCCGTCCGGCTGGACCCGCAAGCAGCTGCGCAGCATGGGCCGGGTCTCGCGGCTGGCGGTGGCGGCGTCGCAGAATGCGCTGCTGGACGCCGGGCTGCTCGATGATCCGTCGATCCGCGACGGGCGCATGGGCGTGGCCTGCGGCTCGTCCACCGGCAGCACCGACGAGATCAAGGCGTTCGGCAACATGCTGCTGAACTCGGTGGCCGAAGGGCTCAATGCCAACTCCTACGTGCGCATGATGCCGCACACCACCGCCGCCAACATCAGCATCTTCTTCGGCCTGACCGGGCGCCTGATCCCCACGTCCAGTGCCTGCACCAGCGGCAGCCAGGGCATCGGCTACGCCTACGAGGCGATCAAGTTCGGCCGCCTGCCGATGATGCTCGCCGGCGGCGCCGAGGAACTGTGCCCCACCGAGGCCATGGTGTTCGATGCGCTATACGCCACCAGCCTGAAGAACGACACCCCGCACAAGACCCCCAGCCCCTACGACAGCGGCCGCGACGGCCTGGTAATCGGCGAAGGCGCCGGCATGCTGGTGCTCGAAGAGCTGGAGCACGCCCTGGCCCGTGGCGCGCGCATCCATGCCGAGATCGTCGGCTTCGGCAGCAACGCCGACGGCCAGCACACCACCCGTCCCGAGCAGGCGACCATGCGCCGGGCCATGGAGCTTGCGCTGGAAGATGCCAGCCTGGCCCCGCACGCCATCGGCTACGTCAACGGCCACGGCACCGCCACCGAGCAGGGCGATATCGCCGAGACCCTGGCCACCAGCGCCCTGTTCGGCGCGCGGATGCCAATCAGTTCGCAGAAAAGCTTCCTCGGTCACACCCTGGGCGCTTGCGGCGCGCTGGAAGCCTGGTTCAGCATTGAAATGATGAACAGCGACCGCTACGTGCACACCCTCAACCTGGACAACATCGATCCACGCTGTGGCGAGCTGGACTACCTGTGCGGCGAGTTCCGCAGCATCAGCAACCAATACGTCATGAGCAACAACTTCGCCTTTGGCGGGGTCAACACGTCGTTGATTTTCCGCCGCTGGGCCTGAAACCGACTGGAGAGAAAGGAATGTCTTCAATGATTCGCGCGGCCCTGCTGGGCCTGGTACTGGCTTTCGTCGCTGGCTGCACGTCCAAACCGGTGATGGTGCCCAAGGAACTGCTGGTGGTCGGCCACGCCTATACGGACGAGGAAATCCAGCGGGCCATCGTCAAGGCCTCGGCCGAGCGCGGCTGGACCGTACGCAGTACCAGCCCGGGCCTGGTCCAGGCCGATATCACTGTGCGCAACACCTTCTTCGCTGCCGTGGATATCCGCTACAGCCTGAGCAACTTCCGCATCGAGTACCGTGACAGCCGCAACCTCGGCTACAACGACGGCAAGATCCACCGCAACTACAACCGCTGGGTCTACAACCTCGATAAAAGCATCATGCGCGAACTGCAACGCATCGAGTCCGATCGCATGGTGCAGCGCGCCCTCAACGAACAACGCTCCACCACTTATTAATCAAGGAAAGACACCATGCGCTTGAAAACCTGGACCGCCACCACCGCCCTGCTGCTGTGCGCCTTGCCGGGCATCAGCCAGGCCCGGGATACCGCACTGTTCCTGCCGTTCGAGAAGGTGGTTCAACAGATGACCGCCGAGAAGAAGCTCGATGGTTCGGTGAAGTTCTATTTGGCCGGTGTACAACCGCGCGGCAAGGTCAGCGTCATCAGCCCGAATGCGACCACCAACAAGAAAACCAACGCCTTCAACAAAAGCGATGAAGCCGCTTGCGAATGGGCCCTGCAGTCGGCCCTGCTGACCATGCAAGACGCGGCCAGGAAGGTGGGCGCCAACGCCGTCACCAATATCGCCAGCTACTACAAGAAGAACGAGCGCAAGGACGCCAGCACCTATGAATGCCACGCCGGCGCCGTTATTGCCGGTGTTGCGCTGAAAGGCGATCTGTCGAAGGTCGACTGATCCCGCTCAGCCCTTGCGCGTGAGCAGCTCGACGAAGGCGCCCGCCATCGCCGAGCCCTGCTCGCGCCGCTGCACCAGCCACACCGCCGTGACCGCATCGGCATCCAGCAGCGTGCGATAGACCACCCCGTCGATACGCATGCGCTGGAACGATGCCGGCAGCACCGACACCGCCAACCCCGCCGAGACCAGACCGATGATGGTCATCACCTCCGCCGCCTCCTGGGCGAAATGCGGGGTGAACCCGGCTTGCCGCGCCAGGCTCAACAGTTGGGCATGCAGGCCGCTGCCATAGCTGCGCGGGAAGAACACGAAGGGCTCGTTGGCCAGGGCCTTGAGCTCCAGGCCCTGTTCCGAACCCTCGACCAGCGGGTGGTCGGCATTGAGTACCGCCACCAGCGGCTCACGGAACAGCTCGGTGGCCACCAATGATTCCGGTAGCGCCAAGGGCCGCATGAGGCCGACCTCGATGCTTTCGTCCAGCAGGGCATCGGCGACGTCGCGGCTGCTCATTTCCTTGAGGTTCAGGTGCACAGCCGGGAAACGCTGACGGAAGCTGTAGATGGCCTTTGGAATGCTGGAATTGAAGGGAGCCGAGGAGGTGAAGCCGATCTTCATTTCGCCCAGTTCACCTAATTGTGCGCGGCGGGCAACGTCGGCGGCCTTGTCCACCTGGGCCAGGACCTGGCGGGCTTCTTCAAGGAACAGGCGCCCGGCTTCACTGAGTGCCACCCGTCGGTTGGTGCGCTCGAACAGGCGCGCCCCAAGCTCCTGTTCCAGGGCCTGGATCTGCTGGCTCAGGGGCGGTTGGGAAATGCCCAGGGCCTGCGCGGCCCGGCCGAAATGCAGCTCTTCGGCGACCGCGATGAAGTAACGCAGATGGCGCAATTCCATGGACGCTCCAATAGGTCGTAGAACCTCTTAAACAGGTCGAACAATATATTGGAAATTATCATTAGCCAGCTATATGCTTTTTTTCAACTGCCCCAGAGGCCGCCCCCGCCGAGGCTCCCGTGAAAACTGTTGTAGCGCCCCACGCCCACGACCTTCCCCCCGAACCTGTGGCCGATATCGCCACCCCCCTCAAGGACACCTGGATCGAGAAAGGCACGCCGGCCTTCATGCGGACCGTGCTGGCGCTGTTCTGCGGCGGTTTCGCCACCTTCGCCCTGCTCTACTGCGTACAGCCGATGATGCCGCTGCTGTCTCGCGACTTCGCCATCAATGCGGCGCAAAGCAGCCTGGTGCTGTCGGTGTCCACCGGCTTGCTGGCGTTCGGGCTGCTGATCACCGGGCCGATCTCCGACCGTATCGGGCGCAAGTCGGTGATGGTCTTCGCCCTGTTCTGCGCGGCCCTGAGCACCATCGCCAGTGCACTGATGCCGACCTGGGAAGGCGTGCTGGCGATGCGTTCACTGGTGGGCCTGTCGCTCAGCGGCCTGGCGGCGGTAGCGATGACCTACCTGAGCGAGGAAATTCATCCCCAGCACATTGGCCTGGCGATGGGGCTGTACATCGGCGGCAATGCCATTGGCGGGATGAGCGGGCGACTGATTGCCGGGGTATTGATCGACTTCGTCAGTTGGCATACGGCAATGCTGGTGATCGGTGGCCTGGCCCTGATCGCCGCGGCGCTGTTCTGGAAGGTGCTGCCGGAGTCGCGCAACTTCCGTTCGCGCTCGATGAACCCGCGCAGCCTGCTCGACGGTTTCGTCCTGCACTTCCGGGACGCCGGCCTGCCCTGGCTGTTTCTCGAAGCCTTCCTGCTGATGGGTGCGTTCGTCACCCTGTTCAACTACATCGGTTACCGCCTGCTGGCCGAGCCGTTCAACATGAGCCAGGCGCTGGTGGGGCTGCTGTCGATCGTCTATCTATCGGGCATCTACAGCTCGGCGCAAATCGGTGCACTGGCCGACAAGCTGGGTCGGCGCCGGGTGTTCTGGGGCACCATCCTGCTGATGTTCAGCGGCATGCTGCTGACCCTGTTCAGCGCCTTGCCGCTGATCATCGTCGGCATGCTGGTGTTTACCTTCGGCTTCTTCGGCGCCCACTCGGTAGCCAGCAGCTGGATCGGCCGCCGGGCATTCAAGGCCAAGGGGCAGGCGTCGTCGCTGTACCTGTTCAGTTACTACGCGGGGTCGAGCGTGGCGGGGACAGCCGGTGGGGTGGCCTGGCATTACGCGGGGTGGAACGGGATCGGGGTGTTTATTGGAAGTTTGCTGGTGGTGGCGCTGGGAGTTGCCTTGTACCTGAGCAAGCTGCCACCAAAAGTGGCGTAGACACGGAACCCTGTGGGAGCTGGCTTGCCAGCGATTTGGCCCGACCTGACAACCATTGCCGGCCTCATCGCTGGCAAGCCAGCTCCCACAGGTTATGTGCAAACCTTAAGGGCGCAGATCAGTTAACGATCTCGACGATATCCACATCCACTTCCCGCGACATCAGGTGCTTTTCCACCTCGCCGGTCAGCTTGACCCTTGTCTTGTCATTGAACGCCACGGGCGGCAGGTCTTCGTCGTCGATCTCGACGGTGATGGTGCCGGTGTTGTCCTTGAACTCGTACTTGTCGTCGTTGTTGACCTTCTTGATCACATAGCCGGTCAGCACCACCGGGGTGTCGTCCGCAGCATCGTTGGCGGCGACCACGCTGGTGACGCTCTGCGCACCTGGGCCGGTGTAGCCGGTGCCGGCAGCCAGGGCAGCGGTACTGAACAGGGGAGCGAGGATAAGGGCGAGGTAACGGGTTTTCATGGTTCTGATTCCTTGGCAGGTTTTGATGGGATCAGATTACCCAGGCAGGCTGAATTGAAGCTTAAACCTGATATTTCTGTCAGTTGTGCCTGATTCGAAGCGCATGGCTTGATGATTCCTCCTCCACGAGGACATCGACATGCTCACAAACTCCCTGCGTTACTTCTGCCTGCTCACTGCGCTGTTCCTGCAGATCCCCTGCGCCGTCAGCGCCGATGACCCAGGGCGCAGCGTTGTCCTGCGCCTGCAACAGCGCTTCGACGATATTCGACCGGAATGCAGCGATGGCAGCGCGGCGATCAACTGCAACGGCGTCATCATCCGCGCCATCCGTGACACGTCCAACCCGGCGTTCTGGAACCCCAGCCCGGAAAATGTCGAGCGCAAGGGCGTGTCGTTCTCCTATATCCGCAAGGATGTTGGCAACGAACGGTTGGCGGGCGATGCGGGGTTGATCATGGCCCCGCTGGGCGAGCCGAGCGAGCAGCCGCTGACGGTAAGGTGCGTGTTTCCGCTGAATGCCGCTACTGACAGTCGTATCGAGAGCTGCGGAACCGAGCAGTTCCCGCTGCCGTGTCATTTGAGCGGTGTGGTGGATATCCCGACCTGGCAGGCGCACTTTGCCGAGTACACCGGAACCAAAGCTTGCTACTTCGAGCCAACGGCGCAGTGGTTCCAGTTCAGCATTGAGGTGCGTCAGCACTTTCCGCACCCAGTGCATCGTACGCTTTGGAATGAGGTGGTCATTGCGCCGTGGCCGGAGAACATCCCCGACAAGCTGCCGCTGGAGGCGTTGTATTACAGCGGCGAAGGCTTGGAAAGGGCTCGGCAGATGCAGGACAGCTTCATGGCCGCGACCGGGAAATTCATTCCCATCGTGCAGATCGACCTGACCAGGACGCCGGTGTTCTATTACGAACCGAAGGATCAAAGGGTACAGCCAAACTAACTGGCGACGCCTAAACCCGTGGGAGCTGGCTTGCCAGCTCCCACAAAGTCAGCCGTGGTACTGGGCTGAAAGCTCATGCACCGCGTTGATGAACACGCCTGCATGCTCCGGATCGACTTCCGGGGTGATGCCGTGGCCCAGATTGAACACATGACCCGTGCCATGCCCATAGCTGGCGAGGATGCGCGCCACCTCGGCGCGGATGGCTTCAGGCTTGGCGTAGAGCACGGTCGGGTCCATGTTGCCTTGCAGCGCGACCTTGTCACCCACGCGGCGGCGGGCGTCGCCGATCTCGCAGGTCCAGTCCAGGCCCAGGGCATCGGCGCCGGCCTCGGCGATGCTTTCCAGCCACAGGCCGCCGTTCTTGGTGAAGAGGATCACCGGCACCTTGCGCCCCTCGTGTTCGCGGATCAGGCCGCTGACGATCTTGCGCATGTAGGCCAGGGAGAATTCCTGGTACGCCGCCGCCGAGAGGTTGCCGCCCCAGGTGTCGAAGATCTGCACCGCTTGCGCACCGGCCAGGATCTGCCCGTTGAGGTAGCTGGTGACCGACTGCGCCAGCTTGTCCAGCAGCAGGTGCATGGCCTGGGGGTTGTCGTAGAGCATGGCCTTGGTCTTGCGGAAGTCTTTCGACGAGCCGCCTTCGACCATGTAGGTGGCCAGGGTCCAGGGGCTGCCGGAGAAGCCGATCAGCGGTACGCGGCCATTCAGCTCGCGGCGGATGGTGCTGACCGCGTCCATGACATAGCCGAGGTCTTTCTGCGGATCGGGGATCGGCAGGGCTTCGATGTCAGCCAGGCTGCCGACCACTTTCTTGAAGCGCGGGCCTTCGCCGGTTTCGAAGTACAGGCCCTGGCCCATGGCGTCGGGAATGGTGAGGATGTCGGAGAAGAGGATCGCCGCGTCCAGCGGGTAGCGGTCCAGCGGTTGCAGGGTCACTTCGCAGGCGAATTGCGGGTTCATGCACAGGCTCATGAAATCCCCGGCCTTGGCGCGGCTGGCGCGGTACTCCGGGAGATAGCGGCCGGCCTGGCGCATCATCCACACCGGGGTGACGTCTACAGGTTGCTTGAGCAGCGCGCGCAGGAAACGATCATTCTTCAAGGCAGTCATGTCGGCATCCGGAAAAAAAGTGCGGGCATTTTCTCAGACGCACAAAGAAAAGGCACGGTGCTAGCCGTGCCTTTTGTCTATCAGGATGCCTTGGGTCAATAGATTTTTCAGACGCCCAGGTAATCCAGGATCCCTTCCGCCGCATTACGGCCTTCGAAGATCGCCGTCACCACCAGGTCGGAACCACGGACCATGTCGCCACCGGCGAAGATCTTCGGGTTGCTGGTCTGGTGCTTGAACTGGCCTTTTTCCGGAGCAACCACGCGACCCTGGCTATCGGTGCGGATATCGAACTGCTCGAACCACGGCGCCGGGCTCGGACGGAAACCGAAGGCGATGACCACGGCATCGGCCGGGATGATCTCCTCGGAGCCCGGGATCGGCTCGGGGCTGCGACGGCCACGGGCGTCCGGCTCGCCGAGACGGGTCTCGACCACCTTCACGCCTTCGACCTTGTCTTCGCCGATGATGGCGATCGGCTGGCGGTTGTAGAGGAACTTCACGCCCTCTTCCTTGGCGTTCTTCACCTCTTTGCGCGAGCCGGGCATGTTCGCCTCGTCACGGCGGTAGGCGCAAGTCACGGCCTTGGCGCCCTGGCGGATCGAGGTCCGGTTGCAGTCCATCGCGGTATCGCCACCACCAAGGACCACGACCTTCTTGCCCTTCATGTCGATGAAGTCTTCCGGCGACTTCTCGAAGCCCAGGTTGCGATTGACGTTGGCGACCAGGAAGTCCAGGGCGTCATGCACACCAGGCAGGTCTTCACCAGGGAAGCCGCCCTTCATGTAGGTGTAGGTGCCCATGCCCATGAACACCGCATCGAACTCTTCGAGCAACTGTTCCATGGTCACATCCTTGCCCACCTCGGTGTTGAGGCGGAACTCGATGCCCATGCCGGTGAAGACTTCGCGACGATTGCTCAGCACGGTCTTTTCCAGCTTGAACTCGGGGATGCCGAAGGTCAGCAGGCCGCCGATTTCCGGGTTCCTGTCGAACACCACCGGGGTCACGCCGCCACGCACCAGGATGTCGGCACAGCCAAGGCCGGCAGGGCCCGCACCGATGATGGCGACGCGCTTGCCGGTCGGCTTGACCTTGGACATGTCGGGGCGCCAGCCCATGGCGAAAGCGGTGTCGGTGATGTACTTCTCGACCGAACCGATGGTCACTGCGCCGAATCCGTCGTTCAGGGTGCAGGCGCCTTCGCAGAGGCGGTCCTGCGGGCACACGCGGCCGCAGACCTCCGGCAGGGTGTTGGTCTGGTGCGAGAGCTCGGCCGCCGCGAGGATGTTGCCTTCGGAGACCAGCTTCAGCCAGTTGGGGATGAAGTTGTGGACCGGGCACTTCCATTCGCAATACGGGTTGCCGCAACCCAGGCAGCGGTGGGCCTGCTCGGCCGATTGCTGGGGTTTGAAGGGCTCGTAGATCTCCACGAACTCTTTCTTGCGCTGGCGCAGCAGCTTCTTCTTCGGATCCTTGCGCCCGACTTCGATGAACTGGAAGTCATTACTCAGACGTTCAGCCATTTTTCAAAACCTCTTTACCGCAGTTGCTAGCTTCAAGCTGCAAGCTGCCAGACGATCACGTTTAGCCGGCGAGCCTCGCGCTGGGCGAGGTCGCCGCTTGCAACTGCGTTATTGCGGGTTGGCCCGGGTGCTGGAGAGCAGGTTCTTCAGGTTCGCCGCCTTCGGCTTGACCAGCCAGAAGCGACGCACGTAGTCATCCAGGTTTTCCCAGAGCTCGCGGCCCCATGCACTACCGGTTTCCTCGACGTACTCGGTCAGCACGCGGTGCAGATGGCTGCGGTAAGCCTCCATCGCCTCGCCGGTGATCCGCTGGATTTCCACCAGTTCATGGTTCAGCTTGTCGACGAAGCTGTTGTCCATGTCCAGCACGTAGGCGAAGCCGCCCGTCATGCCGGAGCCGAAGTTGTAGCCGGTCTTGCCCAGGACGCAGACAAAACCACCGGTCATGTATTCGCAGCAGTGATCGCCAGTGCCTTCGACGATGGCGTGGGCACCGGAGTTGCGCACCGCGAAACGCTCGCCCGCGGTACCGGCGGCGAACAGCTTGCCGCCGGTGGCGCCGTAGAGGCAGGTGTTACCGACGATGGCGCTGTCCTGGGTGGCGAACGGGCTGCCGGCTGGCGGCACGATGGTCAGCTTGCCACCGGTCATGCCCTTGCCGACGTAGTCGTTGGCATCGCCTTCCAGGTGCATGTTCAGGCCGCCGGCGTTCCAGACGCCGAAGCTCTGGCCTGCGGTGCCCTTGAAGCGGAAGGTGATCGGCGCCTTGGCCATGCCCTGGTTGCCGTGCAGACGGGCGATCTCGCCGGAGACCCGCGCGCCGATGGAACGGTCGCAGTTGCAGATATCCAGTTCGAATTCGCCGCCGCTCAGGTCGCGGATGGCCGGGAGCGCCATCTGCACCATCTTCTCGGCCAGCACGCCCTTGTCGAATGGCGGGTTGCGGTCGACCTCGCAGAACTGCGGCTTGTCCGCCGGTACGTGGGCACTGCCCAGCAGCGGGCTGAGGTCGAGGTGTTTCTGCTTCTCGGTTTCACCCGGCAGCATTTCCAGCAGGTCGGTCCGCCCGATCAGCTCGCCGAGGCTGCGCACGCCCAGCCTGGCCAGCCATTCACGGGTTTCTTCGGCGATGTAGGTGAAGAAGTTCACCACCATATCGACGGTACCGATGTAGTGATCCTTGCGCAGCTTGTCGTTCTGGGTGGCTACGCCGGTGGCGCAGTTGTTCAGGTGGCAGATACGCAGGTACTTGCAGCCCAGGGCGATCATTGGCGCGGTGCCAAAGCCGAAGCTCTCGGCGCCGAGGATGGCTGCCTTGATCACATCGAGGCCGGTCTTCAGGCCGCCGTCGGTCTGTACCCGGACCTTGCCGCGCAGGTCGTTGCCGCGCAGGGTCTGGTGGGTCTCGGCCAGGCCCAGTTCCCATGGGGCGCCGGCGTACTTGATCGAGGTCAGCGGCGAAGCACCGGTACCACCGTCATAACCGGAGATGGTGATGAGGTCGGCATAGGCCTTGGCGACACCGGCGGCAATGGTACCGACACCGGCTTCCGCCACCAGCTTGACCGAAACCAGCGCCTGCGGGTTGACCTGCTTGAGGTCGAAGATCAGCTGCGAAAGGTCTTCGATCGAGTAGATGTCGTGGTGCGGCGGTGGCGAGATCAGCGTCACGCCCGGCACTGCATAGCGCAGCTTGGCGATCAGGCCGTTGACCTTGCCGCCTGGCAGCTGGCCGCCTTCGCCCGGCTTGGCGCCCTGGGCAACCTTGATCTGCAGCACTTCGGCGTTGACCAGGTACTCGGGAGTGACGCCGAAACGACCGGTAGCGACCTGCTTGATCTTCGAGCTGCGGATGGTGCCGTAGCGCGACGGGTCTTCGCCGCCTTCACCGGAGTTGGAGCGCGCACCCAGGCGGTTCATCGCCTCGGCCAGGGCTTCGTGGGCTTCCGGCGACAGTGCGCCCAGCGAGATACCGGCGGAGTCGAAGCGCTGCAGGATGGCTTCCAGCGGCTCGACCTCGCTGAGGTCCAGGGCCTGGTCGGCGGTCTTGACCTTGAGCAGGTCGCGGATCATCGACACCGGACGGTTGTCCACCAGCGCGGTGTATTCCTTGAACTTGGCGTAGTCGCCCTGCTGCACGGCAGCTTGCAGGGTGTTGACCACGTCAGGGTTGTAGGCATGGTACTCGCCACCGTGGACGAACTTCAGCAGGCCGCCCTGCTGGATCGGCTTGCGCGCGCTCCAGGCTTCGGCAGCGAGCAGCTTCTGCTCGTTCTCGATATCGACGAAGCGCGCGCCCTTCAGGCGGCTGGCCACGCCACGGAAGCTCAGGCCGACCACTTCTTCCGACAGGCCGACGGCTTCGAAGAGCTGCGCGCCACGATAGGAAGCGATGGTGGAGATGCCCATCTTCGACAGGATCTTCAGCAGGCCCTTGGAGATGCCCTTGCGGTAGTACTTGAAGACTTCGTCCAGGTCACCGAGCACTTCGCCGGTGCGGATCAGGTCGGCCAGCACTTCGTAGGACAGGTACGGATAGACCGCGGAAGCACCGAAACCGATCAGCACGGCGAAGTGATGCGGGTCGCGGGCGGTGGCGGTTTCCACCAGGATGTTGCTGTCGCAGCGCAGGCCTTTTTCGGTCAGGCGATGGTGCACGGCGCCGACTGCCAGGGAAGCGTGGACCGGCAGCTTGCCCGGCGCGATGTGACGGTCGGTCAGCACCAGTTGGGTCTTGCCCGAGCGCACGGCTTCCTCGGCCTGGTCGGCGATGCTGCGTACGGCAGCTTCCAGGCCCAGGCTTTCCTCGTAGTTGAGGTCGATGATGTGACGCTCGAAACCAGGGCGGTCGAGGTTCATCAGCGAGCGCCACTTGGCCGGGGAAATCACCGGCGAGCTGAGGATCACGCGGGAGGCGTGCTCAGGGGATTCCTGGAAGATGTTGCGCTCGGCACCGAGGCAGATCTCCAGCGACATCACGATGGCTTCGCGCAGCGGGTCGATCGGTGGGTTGGTCACCTGGGCGAACTGCTGGCGGAAGTAGTCGTAGGTCGAACGCACGCGCTGCGAGAGGATCGCCATCGGCGTGTCGTCGCCCATCGAGCCGACCGCTTCCTGGCCCTGCTCGCCGAGCGGACGCAGAACCTGGTCACGCTCCTCGAAGGTGACCTGGAACATCTTCATGTATTGCTTGAGCTGGTCGGCGTCGTAGCTGGCCACGCCCTGGTCGTCGCTGAGGTCGGCCTGGATGCGCAGGGCATTCTGGCGCAGCCAGCGCTTATACGGATGGCGCGACTTGAGGCGATCGTCGATGGCATTGGTATCGAGGATCTGGCCGGTCTCGGTGTCCACGGCGAAGATCTGGCCAGGGCCGACACGGCCCTTGGCAATCACGTCTTCCGGCTTGTAGTTCCACACGCCGATTTCCGAGGCCAGGGTGATGTAGCCGTTGCGGGTGGTCACCCAGCGCGCCGGGCGCAGGCCGTTGCGGTCGAGCAGGCAGACCGCGTGGCGGCCTTCGGTCATCACCACGCCCGCCGGGCCGTCCCACGGCTCCATGTGCATGGAGTTGTACTCGTAGAAGGCGCGCAGGTCGGCGTCCATGGTCTCGACGTTCTGCCACGCTGGCGGAATGATCATGCGCACGCCGCGGAACAGGTCGATGCCACCGGTGACCATAAGTTCGAGCATGTTGTCCATCGAGGACGAGTCGGAACCTACGCGGTTGACCAGCGGGCCGAGCTCTTCCAGGTCCGGGATCAGTTCGTTCTCGAACTTGGTGCGACGGGCCTGGGCCCAGTTGCGGTTACCGGTGATGGTGTTGATTTCGCCGTTGTGGGCGAGGAAGCGGAACGGCTGTGCCAGCGGCCATTTCGGCAGGGTGTTGGTGGAGAAGCGCTGGTGGAATACGCAGATCGCGGTCTGCAGGCGTTCGTCACCGAGGTCCGGATAGAAGGCGGCGAGGTCCGCCGGCATCATCAGGCCTTTATAGATGATGGTCTTGTGCGAAAAGCTGCAGATGTAGTGGTCGGTGTCTTCGGCGTTGGCTACCGAGGAGCGACGACGGGCGCTGAACAGCTTGATGGCGAATTCCTGGTCGCTCAGGCCTTCGCCGCCGATGAACACCTGCTCGATCTGCGGCAGGCGCTCCAGGGCCAGGCGGCCGAGAACGCTGGTGTCGATCGGCACCTGGCGCCAGCCGACCAGTTGCAGGCCGGCAGCGAGGATTTCGCGATTCATGTTTTCGCGGGCGGCTTCGGCCTTGGCGGCGTCCTGGTTGAAGAACACCATGCCGACGGCGTACTGCTTGGGCAGTTCGGTGCCGAAGGTTTCCTGGGCGACGGCGCGCAGGAACTGGTCGGGCTTCTGCATCAGCAGGCCGCAACCGTCACCGGTCTTGCCATCGGCGTTGATCCCACCGCGGTGGGTCATGCAGGTCAGGGCTTCGATAGCCGTTTGCAAAAGGTGGTGGCTGGGTTCGCCCGTCATATGGGCGATCAGACCGAATCCACAGTTGTCCTTGAATTCTTCGGGATGGTACAGACCTGTTTTCATAGACACTTTCTCACCAGGTTCGCCTCTCACAAAGGCAAATCTTTTTAATTCAACCACTTACCATCCACGCCGAACGAACGCCAGCTTTGCGGGGGGCAATACGGGTGCCATTGTTGCACGGCGACAGTGAATCCCACAAATTTGATGACGAATCATCGAAAATCCATGTCGCATTTTTGAATGTTTTTAAGCGATTGCCGTGGTAACGGCTTGGCTCCACTCTGAAGCGTTTCAGCCTGGACTGCAAGACGGGCTTGTGGCCGGCAGTCTGGGACAGAAAAGCCTGCCGTGCACATGCACAGCAGGCTGTCTGGAAATTCAGAGGTTGATCTTCAGGTGGCGGGGGTAGGTTGCCACCTGGATCGGCTGTTTACTAGCGAGTCGCAGCGAGCTCTTGCTGGACGCTTGCGACGGTGCGAGGCCAAGGTTTACCAGCCTGGACCTTGGCTGGCAAGGACTTGATGGCATTCAGTGCCGCATCGCGACTGGAGAAGCTGCCGTAGGTCACGACATAGAGCGGCTTGCCCTGCAGGTTTTTCTTGAAGTAGCGATAGTCGCCACCCTGGGCCTTGACGTATGCCTGGGCGGTGGCCTCCGAACTGGTACCGAGGATCTGCACCACATAGTTGCCCGGCGCCTGGGAGGCGTACCAGCCACTGCCAGCGCCGCCGGCGGCCGGTTTGGCAGCCGGTTTCTCCGCTGGTTTGACTGCAGGCGTGGCAGGCTTGGCCACGGCGACTTCAGCCGGCTTCGACGCAGGTGCAACCGGTTTGCTGGCTGCCGGAGCGGCAGGCTGGTGAGCCGGAGCAACCGGCTGTGCGGACGCCAGCGTCTGCGACGGCTGGATGGGCTGGGCAGGCGTCGGCGCCGGGCCGGCGACAGCGCCTTCGGGCGGCGCGGTGGTGGTCACGGTTGGCGGCTGCAGGGCGGTATTGCCGGCCGGGCCGCCTTCCTCGCCTTCATTCATGCCGGCAGCTTCGGCCAGCGGGCCGCGCATGACCGGCTGCGACTGCCCCACCAGCGGCAGTGGCATCGGCTGCGACGAACCGGCGAACTCGATCGCCGGACCGCCATTGTTCGATTGTGCATTGCCAGGCTGGCCCTGGCCCAGCGGCAGTTGCGCCTGCTCGGTGGGTGCGGCGGTCTTCGGCTGGTCGCCCTTCTTCGGCATCAGCACGGCGGCGCCGACGGCAACGATTACCACGGCGGACAGCGCCAGCACATGTTTCTTCGGCATAGAGAACCCCACTGATGGTCGCTTCGCCGTCGAACGGCTGGCGATCATGGCTTCGATCAAGGTGTCACGGGCAACCTGGTTGATGTTCCCGGGCCAGCCTTCGGAATTTTGCTGGATATCGGCGATCTGCTCGGCAGTGAACACCTCGATGCCACGCCCTGCACCTTCCAGACGCTGCTCCAGGTACTCCCGGGTTTCGTCTTCGCTGTAGGGCTGCAACTCGATGACATGGAAGCGTTCGTCTTCGATTTCCAGCGCATCCAGGCTGGTGATCAGCGAGGGCTCACCGAACAGGAATACGTGGGGGCGACCTTCGGCGGTGCCCGCCGCCAATTCCAGCAACGCTTGGAGCGCCGATTCGCCAAGTTGTTCCGCATCGTCCACCAGCAAGTAGACTTCCTGGCCGGTCAGGCCGAGCTGTACCACCTGGGAAAGGATCGCCGGGACTTCGGCCGTTGCCACGTTGAGCGACTGCGCCACCTGGGCCAGCACACTGGCGGCATCGCTGGCGCCGCGGGCGGAGACCACGACGCTTTGCACCGACTGCTTGTTGGTGCTGGCGACGAGCGCCTGGCGCAGCAGGGTCTTGCCACTGCCGTGCGGGCCGGTCACCACCAGCAGCAGCTGGCTGTAGCGGGCCAGGTGATGCAGTTGGCCCAGGACCGGCTTGCGCTGGGCGGGGAAGAACTTGAAACCCGGGACGCGCGCGGCGAAGGGATCGTGGTTCAGCTGGTAGTGGCCGAGGAAGGCCTCATCGGCATGCAAACTAGTCATCTGGCTCTCATCGACCTCAAAGCTGGGCCACGATGGCGGGGTAGTCCGCCGCCAGGGTGGCCTGAAGAATCTCTTGCGGGTAGTCGTCGGTGACCAGCGCCTCGCCCAGCTTGCGCAGCAGGACCAGGCGCAGACGACCATCAAGTACTTTCTTGTCCACGGACATGTGCTGCATGAACTGCGCAGGCGTCATGTCCGCGGGCGGCACGACCGGCAACCCGGCGCGCTGCATCAGGCGAATACCACGATCGCGGTCCGCCTGACTGATCCAGCCCAGGCGCATGGACATCTCCAGGGCCATGACCGTCCCCGCCGCCACCGCCTCGCCATGAAGCCAGACACCATAGCCCATCTGGGTTTCGATGGCGTGGCCGAAGGTATGGCCGAGGTTCAGGGTGGCACGCACCCCGGATTCACGTTCGTCGGCGCCTACCACTGCGGCCTTGGCCGCGCAGGAGCGGCGGATGGCCTCGGTCAGGGCCACGCCATCGAGGTTGCGCAGGGCCTCGACGTTGTCTTCCAGCCAGCCGAGGAACGGCTCGTCGCAGATCAGGCCGTACTTGATCACTTCGGCGAGGCCTGCGGACAGCTCCCGCGGCGGCAGGGTGCGCAGGCTGGCAGTATCGATCAGCACGGCGTTGGGCTGGTAGAAGGCACCGACCATGTTCTTGCCCAGCGGGTGGTTGATGCCGGTCTTGCCGCCAACCGAGGAGTCGACCTGGGACAGCAGGGTGGTCGGCACCTGGATGAAGTCCACGCCACGCTGGTAGCAGGCTGCCGCGAAGCCGGCCATGTCGCCGATGACACCACCACCGAGGGCGATGACCGTGGTGCGGCGATCATGTCGTGCACCGAGCAGCGCGTCGAAGATCAGTTGCAGTGTTTCCCAGTTCTTGTAGGACTCGCCGTCCGGCAGCACCACGGGCAGTACCTTGTAGGCACCGAGGGTCTGGCTGAGGCGCTCCAGGTACAGGGGCGCGACGGTCTCGTTGGAAACGATGGCGACCTGCCGGCCGGCAATGTGCGGCGCCAGCAGTTCAGGTTGTTCCAGCAGCCCTTCACCGATGTAGATCGGGTAGCTGCGTTCGCCCAGGTCGACCTTAAGTGTCTGCATGTATCCCCACGAAGAACGAAGACGCGGCCCCGAAAACCCGGTCCGCGTGATAACAAAGTACCCTGTCAGGGCATGACTGGTCGCCGAGGATAGTCATGCGTCAGCGGGGCGGCAACTTCTGCAAGCGTTCGAGAATATCCAGGACCACCATGCGCGGTGGCCGTTCGTCGGTTTCAACCACCAGGTCGGCGATTTCCCGGTAAAGCGGATCGCGCAACGCCAGCAGGTTGCGCAGGGTTTCCTCGGGATTGGCAGTGCGCAGCAACGGGCGATTGCGGTCGCGGGCAGTGCGCCCCACCTGCTGTTCGACCGAGGCATGCAGGTAGATGACCCGGCCGCCATCATGCAGCGCCTTGCGGTTGGCGTCGCGCATCACCGCACCGCCACCGGTCGCCAGGACCAGGCCGTCGGCGGCGCAGAGTTCGGCGATCATGGCCTGCTCGCGATCACGAAAGCCCGGTTCACCCTCTTTATCGAAGATCCACGGGATATTGGCGCCCGTGCGCAATTCAATTTCCTTATCGGAATCCTTGAAAGGCAGGCGCAGCTCTTTGGCAAGCAGGCGGCCGATGGTGCTTTTGCCAGCACCCATCGGCCCAACAAGTATCAAATTTCGCACAGAATCAATGACTCACAGCAATCGCCTGGTCATTCATGATACGCGGAGTCAGGAAGACCAACAGCTCGGATTTTCTTTCTTGGACGGTAGAGCGACGAAACAGCCGCCCAACATACGGCACATCGCCGAAAAATGGCACCTTATCCACCACATTACTTTTGCTGGTGGAGTAAACCCCACCGATCACGATGGTCTGGCCGTCGCCGACGCGCACCCGGGCATTGACCTCGTTCTTGCGAATCGGCGGCACGCTGCCCTGAAGATTCAGGTAGTCCGGTTCGTCCTTGGTTACCTTGACCTGCATGCTCACTTCGCCGCCAGGCATGATCCTGGGGGTGACTTCCAGCGAAAGGGAAGCCTCGCGGAAAGTGATGGAGGTGGTGCCGTTGGCACCCGACTCCTGGTAAGGAACCTCCGAACCCTTGAGGATCCGTGCGGTTTCCTTGTCGGCGGTGAGGACCTTGGGCTGGGAGATGATCTCGCCGTTGCCGGATTTTTCCATGGCGCTGAGTTCCAGGTCCAGGAGGCCGCTGTCCCCGATCAGGCCGAATCCTATACCTGCGGTGGCGCGTTCGACACCCATGTCGACGAAGGTTGGCGAATCATCCCCGCCGATTCCCGGAGCGAGGCGACCGCCCTTTGAACCACCCCAGCGCACGCCCAGGCCTCGCTCGTAATCCACGTTGGCCTCGACGATACGCGCCTCGATCAGCACCTGGCGCACCGGTACGTCCAACTGCCCGACCAGGCGGCGCAAGGTGTCGAGGCGCTGCGGTTGCTGGCTGGTGATCAGACTGTTGGTGCGCTCGTCGACGCTGATCGCCCCCCAGGGTTCCTCCTCCGGACCGGCCTCCAGCAAAGGCTGCAGCAACGTGACAATATCCGCAGCCTGGGCATGGCTGACCGACAGGAACGCCTGTTCCCTCGGACCGTAGACCGGGCGCCCCGCGTTCTCTAGTTCGCCGAGCGGAGCGACCAGCAGGACGTTTCCGTCCAGCCGCCGGCCCAGCCCCTTGCTCTGCAGCACCGTATCCAGCGCCTGCTCCCAAGGCACTTCGTGCAGCCGCAGAGTGATATTGCCGCGTACTTCGTCGCTGACCACCAGGTTGACCCCGACGAAGTCGGCCAGTACCTGCAATACGGCCCGGACCTCGACATCCTGGAAATTCAGCGACAACGGCTTGCCGGGTGCGGCAACGCTCACCGGTGACAACAGTAGCAGGTACAACATCCATGATCTGAACATCCTGTTCATCCATACCTCTACGTATCCATTCATCCATAAGGCCTGGTCTCAGCTTTTGACGAGCCTGAGGATTTGCCCGATTCCTGTCGCCGTGTCCTGTATCTCCACATGACCCTCCTCTACCGCCAGGATCCGGCCTGCCCCGAAACGGTCGCCTTGACGCAGCAGGTGCACCACGCCCCCCACACCGATGAGCGCCGCCGGCCCTTGCGGGTCGCGCAGGTAACCCACCATGCGGGCCTGGTCCAGGGGCAGCTCGCCAGTAGCGGTGGCGAAGGGCTCGAACGGGTCGTGTGGCGGCCGGGCGGCCAGTGCCACCGACGGCAACGTCGCACTTGCCTGGAGGGCGCGGTAGGCCTGGAGCCGCAGGGCAAGACGCAGTAAACCGGGAGAAACCTCATCTGCCGCCGTCAGTTGCAACTCGTGCAAGGTCACCAGTTGACCCAGCCCGCCCAACCCGGCGAGAAAGCGCTTCAGGGCCCGGTAATCCCCGGACACACGCACCAGCAGCGGCAGTTCGACATGGTTCGGCTGCTGCTCGGGCTCCAGCGCCGAGACCTGCTCGAAAGACAACCCTGCGCCCAATTGGCCAAGGCTCTGCAACAGGCTCGCCAGGCCATCTTCGTCGAACAGCTCGCGCTGCCTGCGCCGCAGGTCGTCTTCCAGTCGTGCAAGCTGCGCCTGTTGTTCCGCATGGGTATCCACCTTTGCCGAACGCGTCTGCCATTGCTGCTGCAGCTGGTCGTGCCGCTCCTGCGCCCGGGCGATGGAATCGAGCACTCCGCGACCGTGGAAACCAAGGACCAGCCCCGGCGGCAGCGACAGGCATGCAGCCAGCAGCGCGCCCTTCGCCCACCACGGCCAGCGCAGCAGCAGGCGCCAGTCCAGCAGGTCGTCGATCAGCGCGAGATTCATGGCGCCGGCCGCTGGAGGCTTACCGACACACGGAAGCGCTCACCCGCCGGCGAAGACGCCAGTTCCTGTAGATCCGGCGCCCCCAGGCCCGGCGACTGGCGCAGGTTGCGCAGCAACTGCGCTACTTCGGCACCACTGCGCGCCAGGCCGGAGAGACCCAGCTCACCGTCGGCCATATGCAGTTCGCTCAGCCTGGCTCCCGCCGGAACGATATGCATGAGGTGAAAAAGCAGGTCGCCGCCACTGCCCTGTCGCTGCTGCAGCCCCTGCAATTCGTCCGATTGCGCCTGCAAGGCATCGATCCGCTCTCCCAGCAGCGTGACCTGCTCCAGCTTTTCGGCAAGCCCGGCGATGCGTTCATCCAGCCGCGCATTGGCCCCTGCCTGACGCTCCAGACGCTGGTCCAGCACTGCGACGCCCACTACTGATAGCAATGCGCCCGCCACCAGGCTACCGAACAACATCCCTTGCCATCGCCGGATCGCTTGCCGGCGCCGCCATTCGCGCCACGGCAGGAGGTTGACCCCGGCCATCAGTTGCAGCCCCTCAAGGCCAGGCCGGTGGCAACGCCAAGCAAGGGCGCGGCCTCCTGCAATCCGTCGTCGTTCCCTGGCAGCAACAGCCCTGCCAAGGGATCGAAAACCCGCGCGGCAATGCCCAGGCGTCGCTGCAACTGCCCGCCGAGCCCGTCGCGATCCGCATGGGCACCGGCCAGCCACAGCCGATCCGGCATGGCACCGGGTTCTCGCAACAGGCACTGATCGACGAATTCCACCAGCATGTCGAGCCGCGGCTCCAGGGGCATCTGGCGCTCGCTGAACGCCAGCCCGCCATCCGCGCCGAAACCATGGAACCCCCAGGCCTCCGGCTCCAGCAGCACCACCGCGGACGACGCCAAGGCCTGTCGAGCCAGTACCCGCTGCCAGGCGTGGCTGTCGATATCGACGATTCGCGCCTGCAACCCTGCCAGCCCCATTACCCGCTGCAGGCTATCCAGCCACTCCTGGCGACAGGCCGTGAACGCTACGTTGAGCATGCCCGGCGTGCCGGGAACAACCCGATAGTCCAGCGCCGCCTCCTCCACCGCAAATGGAATGAACTGCTCGGCCTCGTCGCGTAACCGCTCGTCGATTTCATCGTCGTCCAGCCCTGGCGGCATCGCCACCGCATGCTGGATGACCGCCGCAGAGGGCACCGCCAGTGCAGCTTCACGAGTGCTCGCACCGCTGCGCGCCCGTGCCCGCGCAAGCGCATCGGCAACCGCCTCATGGGCCACCACCCGCCCATCGGCCAGTGCGCCCGGTGGCAAGGGTTCGATCGCCCACCCCCGCAAGGCCAGCCCTGACGGACGCCGCTCCAGTTGCAGCAACCTGACCGTACCGGAGGCAATTTCTACTCCCAGCAGTGAACCGGCATCCCGCCCTGTGCGTCCAAACATCCTGTTTTCCCCGTTCGTGGTTGAAGCTTCGTCCTGAAAAAAGGCAGCAAGTCGCCGTCCTGGCGAGGGAGGCGACAGCCCCACCTTGACACCCGGTGCAAATCCCGCGTGGAAGTGAAAATTGCTTATAATGCGCAGCGTTTTCCGGCCCGCCGGGCCCTGCGCTCAATCCAAAACCCCAACTGGACACCCCAACGCCTTGATACGCCTGCTGAAGTTCTTCTGGTGGTCTTTCGTCGCAGTCATTTGCGCAGCCGTCCTCGGTCTGAGCGGCGCGTTTCTGTATCTTAGTCCCAGCCTGCCGTCGGTCGAGGCACTGCGAAGCATCCAGTTGCAGATACCGCTGAGGGTGTACAGCAGTGACGGCAAGCTGATCGCCGAGTTCGGCGAAATGCGGCGGTCTCCAATCCGTTTTGCGGATATTCCCCCACACTTCATTCAGGCATTGCTGTCAGCCGAGGACGACAATTTCCTCAATCACTATGGTGTCGACCCCAGCAGCCTGATGCGTGCCGCCACGCAACTGCTCAAGTCCGGGCATATCCAGACCGGCGGCAGCACCATCACCATGCAGGTGGCGAAGAACTTCTTCCTGACCAGCGAACGCAGCTTCTCGCGCAAGACCAACGAGATCCTCCTCGCCTTGCAGATCGAACGCGAACTGACCAAGGACGAGATCCTCGAGCTGTACGTCAACAAGATCTACCTGGGTAACCGCGCCTACGGCATCGAGGCCGCGGCGCAGGTGTACTACGGCAAGTCGATCCGCGATATCAGCCTGGCGCAGATGGCCATGATCGCCGGCCTGCCCAAGGCGCCGTCGCGCTTCAACCCGCTGGCCAACCCGGCGCGGGCCAAGGAGCGTCGCGACTGGATCCTCGGGCGCATGTACAAGCTGGGCAAGATCGACGAGGCAAGCTACCAGGCCGCACTCGCCGAGCCACTGAACGCCAGCTACCACGTGCCGACGCCGGAAGTGAACGCACCGTACATCGCCGAAATGGCCCGCGCCGAGATGGTCGGGCGCTACGGCAGCGACGCCTACACCGAAGGCTTCCGCGTTACTACGACGGTTCCGAGCAACCTGCAGGAAATCGCCAACAAGGCGGTGCTCGACGGCCTGACCGACTACGACCAGCGTCACGGTTATCGCGGCCCCGAATCGCGCCTGCCGGGCAAGACCCGCGCCGCCTGGCTGCTGGAGCTGGCCAAGCAGCGCCCGATGGGCGGTCTGGAGCCGGCCATCGTTACCCAGGTCGACAAGAGCGGCCTGCGCGTGCTGACCCGCAACGGCGACGAGGCCAGCGTGGCCTGGGACACCATGAAGTGGGCCCGTCCGTTCCTCAATACCAACAGCCAGGGTCGCGCACCGCAGCAAGCCAGCGACGTGGCCCAGGTCGGCGACCTGATCCGCGTCCGGCGCAAGGATGATGGCAGCCTGGCCTTCAGCCAGGTACCGGGCGCACAGAGCGCGCTGGTAACCCTCGACCCGAACACCGGCGCGATCCGCGCCCTGGTCGGCGGTTTCTCCTTCGAGCAGAGCAACTACAACCGTGCCACCCAGGCCAAGCGCCAGCCAGGCTCGAGCTTCAAGCCGTTCGTCTACAGCGCCGCCCTGGATAACGGCTACACCGCCGCCAGCCTGGTCAACGATGCACCGATCGTGTTCGTCGACGAGTATCTGGACAAGGTCTGGCGACCGAAGAACGACACCAATACCTTCCTCGGCCCGATCCGCATGCGCGAGGCGTTGTACAAGTCGCGCAACCTGGTGTCGATCCGCCTGCTGCAGAGCATGGGCGTGGACAGTACCATCGACTACATCGCGAAATTCGGCTTCAACAAGCAGGACCTGCCACGCAACCTGTCTCTGGCGCTGGGCACCGCAACCCTGACACCGATGGAGATCGCCACCGGCTGGAGCGCCTTTGCCAACGGCGGCTACAAGATCAATCCGTACCTGATCGAGCGCATCGAAAGCCGCAACGGCGAGACGCTGTTTACCGCCAATCCGGCGCGCACCCCCGCCGGCCACGACGACCAGGACGGTATCGCTGCGCCACAGGCACAGCCGATCATCACCGACAGCCAGCAGGCCCCTGCGACGCAGCCGCAGGCTCCGGTGCTCGCCGAGCGGATCATCGACGGCCGGACCAGCTACATCCTCACCAGCATGCTGGAAGACGTGATCAAGCGCGGCACCGGCCGCCGCGCCTTGGCCCTCGGCCGCAACGACCTGGCCGGCAAGACCGGCACCACCAACGAATCCAAGGATGCCTGGTTCTCCGGCTACAACGCCGACTACGTGACCACGGTATGGACCGGCTTCGACCAACCGGAGACCCTGGGTCGTCGTGAATATGGCGGCACCGTGGCGTTGCCGATCTGGATGAACTTCATGGGGCCGGCGCTGAAGGGTATGCCGGAGCATCAATTGCCGGAGCCCGAAGGCATCCTCAGCCTGCGCATCGACCCGGTCAGCGGCCGGGCGGCGACGCCGAGCACGCCGAACGCCTACTTCGAGCTGTTCAAGGCCGAGGATACGCCACCCTCGGTGAACGAAATGGGCAACGGCACCGCACCGGGCAGCCCGCTGCCGGCGGACGAGGCGGCGCCGATGGATCTGTTCTGATCCTGAGTCTGTATTGGCTTTGCTGGCCTCATCGCTGCGGTGCGGCGGTCCGACAAGCCAGCTCCCACAGGGACCGCATGCACCGCTAACCCTGTGGGAGTCCGCCCGCCGCCCCGGCGCCGCGCTGTCGCGCAGCAAACATGGGCGC